>CAYPYC010000032.1:0-9579 GCA_964414905.1 uncultured Dehalococcoidia bacterium | reverse complement strand
GATATATGGCATGTGAAAAGTTACGCATTAACCCAAAATATGATTAAATAGTATCAATTTACTAATATTAGTTTCCTGTATATTGTTGAAATATTTCAAGATAGTGTAAGTGGTTAAATTAGTGTAAGTCTGATTTGATACTAATCTATATTTCAAAGATAAGTAAAGATGTTTATCGGAGACTATTTAAATTTTGTTTTGATGTATTTAGTATAGTGCTGTTTTGGTGACCTATAGGTTTGCTTGCTAATAGGCGGTGGTTTAGGATGGAATTTTAGCTTTGATGCGAAGTATAGAAAAGCTGCATTTATCATTATTTTAGGAACAGTTAGCCAGTTAGAAATCAAAGATGGTAAAACAGATTTCAACAAATTTGAATTGTTTAGAATTGATTTATCTCCAATCAATTGGGTGAACATTATCAATTCATTGTCTCGAATCAATTCGATTTTTGTTTGGATGTCATTACCAATTTCAGAAAGGTAAAAATTGTAGTATCCAGACATGGGGTTAAATGGAGATACATGGAATTGCTTAGGCCTAGTGGCTGACTTTAAACCTCCATTAACAGTTAAATCGTTCAGTATATATAAATGCGACTCTCCAAATGTATTGTTGACTTCAATTACAGCTCTTGAATATTTATTTTTACACTCTAACAAAAAATAAAAATTAATTGGGTTGAAAATCCGGTTCAGTAATCTAGGCATTGTTAACAAAATTACTTTACCTTCGTGAATAGGATAATCACTTTTTTTTAGCCAAGTATTTAATTTTTGTTTAATTGTATTAGCCGATGAATCTAAGTAATCCTTATCCTTAATAGAAAAAATATTAAGCCTATTATGAGAGAAAAAGGTCATGCTATTTGATATTGAAGGAAGTTCATCTAAGTCAATCGCGTAGTATATTTGATCGTAATCAAATTTATAGGTTTTAGGTGATACACGTGTATGTTTTATTCGACATTTATATATACAGGAATTCATTTGATTTGGTTAATAATATTAGATATTTTCAATGCTGAATAAGCAGCATCTTCGTGGAATCCGTATCCATGGTAACTACCACAATAGTATGTGTTCAATTGTCCTTGCAAATCTGAAAGCCTAGGTTGAGTGTTTATTGAAGAAATATTGAATGTAGGATGTGAAAATTCAGTTTCAAATATCATAGTATTTTCTTTTGGTGGCGATACAGGATTAAGGGTTACGATATAATGTTTTTTTGTTTTCAGCCCTTGGAGCCTATTCATGTAGTAACTGATAGACACAGCATCTGATTGGCTGGTTACGCTGTGGTCATAAAAGTTCCAAGATGCCCTAGCTATTTTTGATTTGGGTAAAAATCTTGAGTCTGTATGTAAAACCACTTTGTTAGTACTGTAATTCCATTTAGAAAAAATTTCAGTTTCGTTTTTCGATGGCTGCTCTAATAAATGCAAAATTTCATTAGCGTGGGTAGCTATTATGATTTTGTCGAATTCAAATGATTTTTCAGATAAAGTTTTCAAATATATTTTCTTGGAATCTCTTTTGATGTTTTTTATTCCATCACCTTTTATTAATTTACCTTTGAAAACTTCAGTGAATTTATTCAAATATTGTTCACTACCGTTATCTACGCTAAACCAATTGGTTTTTTGTTTTGGGAAAAGTAGTCCATGGTTTTGAAAAAATTTTGCAAAAAATAGCGCAGGTATATCACAAGAATCTTTATTTGCATTTGACCATATAGCCGATGCCATAGGGATGAAATATTTATTTATTACATCCGGAGGGCAATTATTTTCTAATAAAAAACTTTTGATGGTCTGCGATTTCGAAATTCCTGTTTCAATTGCGATTGACAACAATTTTGAATAATGCTTGATGTTTTTTATAAATAAATAATGCCTAATATTCATGATGTTACTTGGATTGCAAAACATGCCCAGGATTCCAGTACCCGCAAAATGAGTTTTGGTACTATCACTAAATGAAAACGACATATCGGTACGTTTCGGTTTAATTGAGAGGTCGCCGAAAAATTTTGTTAAAGTGGGGTAATTAATATCATTGTATACAATAAATCCAATATCAATTTTTGTTCCGACATCGTAACCGCTTTTGATTGTGATGGTTTTGGAATGTCCCCCAATTGAATTTGATTTTTCGATTAGAGTTACATTATGGTGGTTTTGAAGGTTATATGAAGCTGTTATCCCAGCTATACCGGCTCCTATAACTCCTATATCCATATCAAGATATTACCTTTTTTATTAAATGGTTTGAAACTAGCCATTCATTTCCCTCGTTAAACCCGAAAAGCTCAATGCAAATAATTAAAAACATTCTCCATCGATTGTATTGTATTATTGGACTAATTTGTGATGGATAAGACTCTAAGATATTGATACATTCATTTTTGTTTGTTTCTAGATTGATGAGCCATTGATTTAAGGTTCGTTTATAGTGTGTACCTTTGTATGACCAGCTATTCACAAATTCCAAAGATTTTACGGGTAAGATTTCTTTGAAAATTGTGTGAGATGGCATTGAACCAGCCGTAAAGAAATGTTTTGCCATCCATGAAGTTTTTGTGTCGTTAAATGTATGTGGGATTTGTCTATGTGAAAATGTTTGTAAAAAAAGTAATCCCCCGGGATTAAGCCAATCATTTATTCTTGAGAACATCGCTTTTACGTTCTTTAGATGTTCAAACATTTCTATAGATAATATACGGTCAAATTTTGTAATAGGAACATATGAATTGACGTCAGAAGTAATTACTTTTATGTTCGATAAATGTTTTTCTTTAATCTTTGTATCAATAAACAGTTTCTGAGTTTCTGAATTTGAAATACAGGTAACCAAATTGGAAGGATATTTTTCTGCAATATATAATCCAAGACTGCCCCAACCACACCCTAGATCTAATATTGTTTGATTTGACTTTATTTGTGATATCTCACAATACAATTCTAACGTTATATTTTCTGTTTCACGAATTTCATTAGATTTATGATTCCAAATAGATGCACTGTATTTTAATCTTGGCCCTAAAATCACCTCAAAGAATTTCGTTGGTACTTCATAGTGTTGTTCGTTTGCTGAATTTGTTTCATGTGCAATTTCACCAGAAGAATAATACTCAATGAAGTGACTTAAGGTTGAACCGAATGAGTTGTCTATTTGGTTTTGTAGGGTATTAGCTTTATTACGTAGGAAATACCTGATAAGTATTTTTAATACACTCGTGGGAATTAAATTTTTGTCTATAAAAGTTTCGTACCACAATTTAATTAGTTCTTATAATGGGATATTAATGAGGTGAGGTGTTTGGTTCGGTTTTAGTTAGTACAATTTGCAGGTTATTAAGATAGCCAGTTTTAAACGCAGCCTCACAATAACAGAAATAATAAAACCATTTTCTTATAAACCATTCTGTGTGGCCTAAAGAATTTAAAATGGATTTGTTTTCACTGAATCTATTTTTCCAATCATTTAAAGTCGTGGCATAGTGGTGACCTATATTATCGAGGTGGTTTATCTTGAGGTTGGTGTTTTTAATAACTGCCTCACTTATAGCGTTCAAAGATGGCAAATGTCCCCCTGGGAAAATATGCTTGCGAATGAAATCTGAACCTTTTCGGTATGACTCATATAGGTTGTCAGGTATTGTTATCGCCTGTATCGCTATTGAACCGTTTTGATTAAGTATGTTGTCGCAAACAGAAAAAAAATCATTTAGTTCATCATGCCCAACTGCTTCAATCATTTCTACAGACACTATTTTGTCGTAACTTCCATCAAGTTCGCGGTAATCTTTTAGTAGAACTTTCACTTTTGATTCTAGCTTTAGGTTTTGTATTTTTGAGGTGACATAATCATATTGTTGCTGTGAAATAGTTATAGCAGTTACATTGCATCCATACTCTGTAGCAGCCGTGATTGCTAATTGTCCCCAGCCACAACCTATATCAAGAATGTTGTCGTTTTTATTTATTGAAAGTCTGTCTAAAATAGCACTGATTTTATTGGACTGCGCTTTTTCTAAAGAACAATCGGAATCAGAGTATATCCCGCAAGAATATGTCATGGATTTATCCAGAAATGTTTCAAAAAAGTTATTGCCAAGATCATAATGTGCAGAAATATTTGATTTGCTGTTTTCGATGGTGTTTCTATTTAGGTAATGTGAAAATCTTTCATATACCCTAGATAAAATATTGAAAACAGATTTGTTTGATTGAATGAATCTTGGGTTTGATATAGCAATTTCCAGCAAATTTGTCAGATTATCTGTTTCCCATTTCGCCTCCATGAAACTTTCCGCTATTCCGATGTCTCCGTTTACAATTGCGTCGGTTATCACTTCTAAGTTATTTATCTTTATGTTGGTTTCCAAATTATTGTATGTTTTTCCGAAATCGAATGATTTTCCATCTGGAAATGTGATGCATATTTCCCCTTTTTCTATTTGTGATAACCAAGATAAAAATTTTTTTACTAGAAAACCTTGGCCTATTTTTTTAATTGTATTTGTCACTGATTTGCCTATGATTAAAAATAGTAAATTTGTTAAAAGTAAAATCCAAGAATGAAATTAGCCAAATTTATTTTTTAGTATATTTGAAGCTTGTACCATAGAAGTTAGTTTCAAGTATGCTTCGTCAAAATTCATTGGGTTTGCACTCGAGGGAGCGAATCCACAATCAGGGTTGAGAGTAATATTGTCAGCAGGTAGGTAATTCATTACTTCAGTCACTTGAGTGACTATATCTTCTGGCTGCTCAACAATTGTATTAGTATGATCTACCACTCCTAATCCAATTATCTTGTCTTTAGGAAAATGTTTTAGAACTGAAGTTCCTTCTGACACCGGTGACGCAAATTCCATAGCAAATCTATCTACATTAATAGAACCTAAAGCTTCTATTATAGGATGATAAGATCCGAAACTTCCGTGCTGTCTATTGAAATGGGCATGACAAAAATGAACGCTTGTTACGGAATTTATGTCTTGATCAACTATTGAATTAAGTGAATTAACACTTATTTCGATCTCTGCATCTATATTCTTTATTGCATTTTCTTCTCTGTATTTTTTATCAACAAGTAATGATAACCATGGATCATCAATCTGGATTGAATCTGCACCTGCTTTGGCTAAATCGGATATTTCTTGTTTCAAAATTGGAATACAATCTTCGATGAACATTTTTCTTTCAGGATAAGCTTCTTTAGAATATTCTGCTGCCCACATCCTTCTTCCAATTGTATATGGAGAGGGAATAGCTACTGTTATTTTCTTTTTAGTAATTGATTTTAGGAATTTAAGTTCATTTAAAGCAATCGGTTTGATTTTAGAAATTCGTGATGTTACCGCCGGATATTTTAACGAAAAGGCGTTTGGAGTGATGTTCTCTGATAAATCTAATGTGAATCCATCTACCGATTCAGCAAAAATTTTGACATAACTTTCTCTTCTCCATTCTCCATCTGAAATGTAGGTTACTCCAGCTGCTGTTTGCATTTCGACTGCCATAGGGATTGCGTTATCTAGTTGAGTGTTTACCATGTCTAAATCTTTCCCGCCATGTTTTTTCTCTTCGATAACTTGTTGAATCCATGTAGGCCTTGGTAAACTGCCAACGACAAATGTATCAAATTTATTTAAGTTATTATTTTTGTGTTGTGTCATTTGATTTGCCTTTTGATTTAAATCTTTCTGAAAATTGTTCTTGAGCCGCTTTTGTAGCTAATATTATCCACACAATAACAATTATAAACAAAAACCGCTGATAGAGTCCTCGATATTCTGGATGGAGGTTAAATTCGAATATTAGCCCTGTCGAAAAAACCAACGGAGTTAATATTAGTGAAAATGTTTTTGGCATGGAAAATCGTTTGGTTTTTTGAAATGTGATTGGGGATAGTGCGATTAAAAGCCATATTGAATAAAAGCTTATTCTTGCTAGAATTTCGTGTACTCTATCTTCTGTAAATGATCCAATAATGAAATTGTAGTTTCCTATTTTGAAGAGTGATGTAGCTAGGCCTGTTATTCCATAGCTTACGATCAGTGAGCTATTAATTATTTTAGCTTCTATTGACCTTGAACTAAAATACAACAAAGGTATCAAGCCCTGGATTAAAATCGAATATATTATACCTGTTAACATCAATAACCAATCATGTTTTTGATTGGATTTACCTAATCCGCTAATTGTTTCTGAGACGAAATTATAGTCAGTTGATAATAATGTAGCTAATGTTGTAATTGAGACAAAGGAAATAATTGCTGAATATACTGATATAGAAAATATATATTTTTTCATTAAAACTACTGCGGACATCAAATATTTAAGTGACGCGATTTGTATCAGTATATTAAATAATTTTTAATTGCATTATTCATCAAATTGAGCGCCGCCCCTAGTGGGTTCATTCATTTTTGTCATAAATTCTTTTGCTAGATCTTTTAGATGGTCGCCATTCTGTAGTCTTTGTTCTAAATGAATCATCCTTTGAGGAGAAGCGGTTTCTATCATAATATCGCCATAAGGTTTTTCAACCCAACTCGCTGCCATACCAGATATATCATTTTTCAAATTTTCTATATCTTCACTTTTGTATCTTCGTTCGAAATTCATAGTAAACATGCGTCGTCTTGAATCGCCACCTGCAGAACTATGCTTGATTCTATGATCGAACATCAGCATATCACCCGGAGTAGATGGAATAGGATATGAGGGTACTTGATGTTGGAGTACTCCCCAGATTTTTTTCGTGTCATCCTTTCCTGTACTAGGTATTACTTCATTTAATTTGTCAGCATATGTGTTTCCGTAATGAATACTTCCAGGAAGGACCCGCAAACATCCTGAATCGGCTGCTACCTCGTCTAAATAAAAAGCTATTTTCAATGACCTGTATTTTTTTGTTACAGAAGAATCAGAATGCCAGCGAGTGTCGCCTACATATAAATTCCCGTCACTACCACTATAATTAAAGTCGTCACCTAGTATTGATGAGACTGGACCCGTGATTCTAGTGTCATCAATTAGACTAGATAAAAATACGTTTATATCTATGAAATGTATAATAGAGGATCGCCTTTGGAAGTCATGCTGTTGATTGTGATGACCTCCATTGGATGCTATCCATACGGTTTCAAATTCTTCGGTAATCTTTGAAATATCTTTTTTGAATAGCCCACTAAATTTCAAAAACCCGAAGGTGTTGAAGTATTCTAATTGTGCTTTACTTAATTTCATTTTTACCTGCCAAAATAAATCGATTTCACAGATGAACTAAAAATTTTATTGATGTTTGAGAAGTATGAATATATCTTTAATTAATATGATACAAGCAAACAAATGGAAAAATATACGTCAAATTGCTGCATGGGCAAGTTATGATATAACTAACACAATATTTTTTATTGGTGTTGTCGGTATTTTTTTTCCTTTATGGGTAACTAACGACATAGGTGGTAACGATGCTACGGTAGGTTTTACTATGTCAGCAGCAATGATAGTTAGTTTGGTACTAGCACCTTTTTTTGGCACAATTACTGATCATTATCTTTCAAAGGTTTGGTACTTAGGCATATTCACATTTATTGCAATACTCGCTGTGCCTCTAGTGGGAGAGGTACCTTTTAATTTAGCTTTGATTCTTTATTCCATTGCTATTGTTTGTATATTTTTAGCTGGTATTGCTTACAACGCTTTACTGCATAATATTAGTAAGCCTCAGAACATAGGGGCTATAGCTGGCATAGGAGTTGGAGTAGGATACCTTGGAGCCGTTTTGATAGTTGTGATTGCGGCAGAATTAGCAGTAGAGTGGGGTAATATTTTTGGATTCAGAATAAGCTCTATTTTAATGTTTGTTGCATCATTGCCTGCTTTATTGCTATTACGTCCCGAAGAAGAGCATTTAGGTGATATAGGGTTTAAAGCAGTCATAAAGAAAACATTATCTGACCTCTATATTGTTTTTATAGAAATAAAGAAATATAAATATGTCTCTAGATTTATGATTGCTCGATTTTTTTATGCTTGGTCTTTAAACACTGCGCAGTCGTTCGCTATTTTATTCGGAACAGAAACTGCAGGCTACTCTGCACGATATGTAGAATATTTGTTACTACTTGGGATTTTGGTGGGAATACCTAGTGCATTTGTATGGGGAAAACTGATTGACTTGATAGGAGCGAAAAAATCCATTTCCATAGGTACATTCTTTTGGTCAATCTGCCTAATTATGGTAGCTATTGCACCATCAGTTGACATTTTAGGGGATGGTTTTTGGATTACCATGGGAGTGATATGTGGTTTTTTGATTCCTGGTATTTGGGTGACTGACCGACCTTTGATGTTACAAATAACTCCTCCTGAAAAAGTAGGGCAATTTTTTGGATTGCATGGAATGGTGGGTAGAACAGCCTATATAACAGGTACTTTCGTTTGGGGTTTGGTAGTAGTTACATTAGGTATTGGTCAGCAGGGGGCTATTATAAATCTAGCTATTTGTACTTTCATCGCTTTTATTATAATGCAATTTGTGGTGGTTAAATCTGCTAGGTGAATCAAATAACTTTAATGCTTGAAATCAAATCAAACCTAATTGAATTGATTTCTTGCGTATTTCTATTATTTGTCTTCTTTGTTTTTTCAATTTAAGACCGTCTTTTGTAGCATGGGCGAGGTCTGACAATTCGTAAACATCGAAACCTGCAAATCTAGAATCATTAAATGTCGATTCGTAATCATCTAAATACTGATTGAGACCAACTGCCCTGCCAGTATATCGATTTAGGTACAAGGGTATTTTATTTTGATTCAATTTGGCCAAAGCATCTTTAGCTACAGGGTCTGCTAATGATCTATTTAAATCTTGCCTGTTTGCTGTTTGAGTAGGAGGATCTTCCCATCCTTCAAACCAACTTGTTCTGAATGTAGCACCATCAATCAATTTTTCGTTCACCCATGTTTCCCAGTCGAAATTTATATTAGGAGGGAACCCCAAGATTTGTCCATGAACGGGATTTTCTCTAAATGCTTCAGTGTGCATATGGAAATGAAATTCCTTTCCAAGGTTCCTAGCTTTATTGCTGCTTTTCCTGATGAATTGCGTATAAGTTCTACCTCTTATATTGCTTAGCTTGGTTTTATCTGTTTGATTGTCAGAAGGTTCATAACCGTTCTCATCAATGAATTTCTCAATAGTTGGAGGGTCGAAGCCATATTCATTTGGAGCGTCAACCAGGTTGCCGTGAGATGATATTCTGATATCGATGCCGTCGACTCCGGTAGCCAATACACGGTCTACCCAGCCATCCCATAATTTTTGTACCTCAGGGTACATTTCACATGGCGTAGAAGGTAGATAATCATTTTTGCCTTTTGCTACTGCTATGACCCCTCCTCTTTGATGTGTATTCCAGTTATTTATTACTTCTGGAGGTTTGTTGGATGAATCGAGTGAACCCTGTAGAGTTCCAAATCCAGAGTCAAATTCCAAGCCCCCTGTACGGAAATTTCGTGGGCTGTGCCATACTGTACTGAGAGTTGCAATTTCAGAAGGA
>CAYPYC010000031.1:0-9849 GCA_964414905.1 uncultured Dehalococcoidia bacterium | reverse complement strand
GATAAATAATTGGCTGCAATTTTCTTATCAGCGTAAACGGGTAATCTTTGACTAAAAGTTACAATCGAACCATCTGTGGGCATAAAAGTTCTATTTCTTTCATCTAGTGTAAATCCGTAATTAGCTGCAATTTCACTAAATTGACCACTTTGCTTTTGAAGTGAGTCTGATGCTGTCGCATCAGTTTGTAAATCATCATAACTATGTCTTCACCGTTAGAATTACGTTTTTAGCCTAAGAAACACTTTTCGCCATCATCATGGTCGTCGGCAATAGATTGAAATTCAAAAGACATTCGTCCATAAGGCCAAAGGGAATCATTTTGGGCTTTTAATCGAACATAATCTTTATTTCTTATCGTCCAGCCCGTAAAAGCTCTTGCGCATTCTTTTATATCATCTTCGGTATAGTTACCCACACCCATTGAAAATAGCTCTAACAGTTCTCTGCCATAATTTTCGTTGATAGCACCTTTATGATTATCGTCATTATCTAACCACATCATCATTGCCGGATCAGTAGAAATTCCCATTAAAATGTCATACATATTACCTAACGCAAGCTGCCGAAACATCTCAATCTGATTGTTCAATACCTTGCCTTGGGTTAATTTTGAATAGCCAGTGGCAAAAACACCGTGCCAAAACAAGGCCATTTTTTCAATCAATGGTGTTTCAGAAACCGTCATATGATAGAGGAATTTTGATTGAGCCCCAGACATACCCAATCCTCCGGAAAAATCTGGGCAATGTCTGTAAAGAACATCATAATCTATCCCATTACTAGTATCAGAATCCAAAAAACCATCTACAATTTGTTCGTAAGGTATGGAATCTATATTTTCCAGTTGCTGTGCCGTAGTTCCAAATGCAGCCCTTCTAAACAAATGAGCTTTCAATTGTAAATCCGATTGCGTTGATACCATTCTACCTCCCTGAATTTAAAGATATATTTGTCTATAAATCCGAATCAAACATTAAAAACTAATACTTTTAATGACCATTCTTTATAAAGTCAAATTTATCAAAATTTCCATTTACAATCTCCGGAGCATCTAGATGCAACCAGTCTTCAAGCAAAGTAGTGTATGTCTGCCTAAAATCATTATTGAAATGCAAATCTCCATCAAGGTGATCTTCAGGTTTCAAAGAAGGATATTCTCCGTACATACCACCTTTGACAGAATCACCAATAATAATCGCTATTCCGCCTGAACCGTGATCAGTTCCGGACCCATTATCTTTAATCCTTCTACCAAATTCTGAAAACAGAAATAAGGTTGTATCTTTACCTCTACCATGCTCATGTACATCATCCATAAAATCTCCAACCGCACCATCTACTTCTCTCCAAAGCTTTTCATGGGTTTCTAGCTCTCCAGCATGAGTGTCAAAACTACCATGCTGAGTATAAAAAACACGTGTACCTAAATCAGCAAACATTACCTGAGCAGCGCTCTTTAGGCTTTGTGCCATTGGATCACTGGCATATTCAACTGAAGATTCGTACATAGCAGGAGCTGTCCTTAAAATATCCGCACCCTTTAATGCATCAGTCCCAGTTTGACCTAAGAAATCCATTACAGAATCTTTACCTTGTGCCCCTCCATACATTTTAGCAAAAGTATCAAGAGCGAATTTTCTCAAAAAATCATCTTGAATATCGGGGAATAATCCATAAGTCTCCAAGTCACCCACAGACGCAACAGGCACACCTCTACAACCTAATGCCCTTGGCAAACCTCTTCCAAAATTAACACCAGTCAGTACATTCTCACTTTTTGGATCCATATCCCTTATAGCTCTGCCAAGCCAACCTTCTGTCCCTACATCATCTGGTAAAGCCGTGTGCCAAATATCCATTGACCTAAAATGCGACCTATTGGGTTGAGGATAACCTATACCATGGATGATGGCTACTTTACCTTCATCCCATAAACGTTTTATAGCTTCCATACCAGGCCTAAAACCCAATTCGCCGTTTATAGGAAGAACATCTTCGGGATTTATTTTGACACTAGTCCTAAAATCATTATAAAAACCATTAGTGTAAGGAACAATCGTATTCAAATAATCGTTCCCTCCAGATAATTGAAGTACAACTAAATTATTATCTACAGCTGATTTACCATTAGTAGCCATAGTTACCTCCCTATTACAATCATGATTTCGCTTATCTAATCTAAGAATAATTTGGAAATAATCTACACTAAGGCTTATCTGTATTCAATACAAACCACCATCAAACTTAAGGTTAATTTTCTTATATTGCCAAAATAAACATCCTGAAAAGTATAGCAGGACAGCTTTAAGTACAAGATATTTATAATAATGACATTTTAAAATTCGTTTGCACTTAAAATATGAATATCATGATAAATAAATATACTTTAAAGCACTTACTACACCAACCTGAAAAAATTATAAAAGCAGTAACTCCAACAACTGATAAAATCCCTAAACCAAAAATCTTGCCATTTCCACAAATTACCAACAAGAAAGATGCAAGTGGTTTGATTGAGAACCGAACAACAAAATTTGTAGTGCACAGGCCAAACCACAATAATTCAACTTCTTACTCTCAAAAAAATGATTTTTCAAATCCACCCCAAACCACGGTGTCCAAATTAAATATAGCTGATATTACAATAAGGACTGGACAAATTACAGAAACATTTGCATCTATGAAAACAAAATGCTTCAATTATTTCAACGAAAAAGCCAGCTGATTTAACTTAGATAATCTGGGAACAGACTTCTTTTATACCTTCGCTGTTTAGACAAAATTAGCACCTATCAGTAATCTTGACACACATTACTAAGAAACCATAACATTGTCGTAGGCCGAGGTAGCTCAGTCGGTAGAGCACAGCACTGAAAATGCTGGTGTCGCCAGTTCGATTCTGGCCCTCGGCACACCTTTTTTAAAAATTGATATAACTGAATAGCGGGAGTAGCTCAGCGGTAGAGCACTACCTTGCCAAGGTAGATGTCGCGGGTTCGAATCCCGTCTCCCGCTCCAACACACTAACCAACATCGTTTGGTTTTTGTCCTCGCTTACTTGAACCTATTGTTTTCGAGTGCTAAACTCGACGCACGCAAATTAATTTGCTTACTAGGAGATTTCCAAATGAAACCTAAAATAATAGTTGATTATCTTAATGAAGTTGGAGAAGGACCTTTGTGGCATCCCTACGAAAAACGTCTTTATTGGGTTGATATTACTGGAGGCAAAATGTTTTGGTACGATCCGTCAACTCAGACTCATGACCAATTTTTCGACGGGAAAACTATAGGTGGCTTCACTATACAAAAAGATGGGTCATTCTTGCTATTCATGGAAAATGGTTCGATTGCCTCACTCAAAAATAATCGAATGGAATATCTTGTATCCGAAATAGAAGAAGAAAGGGGAATGAGGTTTAATGATGTAGTAACAGACCCAGAAGGAAGAATTTTCGCTGGAACAATGCACCAAAATTCAGACTTAGCCCTAAAGGGAGAAAAATTAGGCAGTTTATATAGAATTGATAAAGATATGTCAATTAGCAAGGTGTTGGAAGGAACTAAAATACCAAATGGGATGGGTTTTAGCCTGAACCATAAAATAATGTACTACACAGATTCCGGTGAAAAATCAATCTACTCTTTCGATTATGATAAAAACACCGGGAATATATCAAACCAAAAGGCTTTAATCACTGTATCAGATAATAAGGGTTTACCAGACGGTATGACCGTAGATTCAAATGGTGATATTTGGTCTGCAAGCGCTGGTGGATACAGTTTGAATCAATATAGCGCTAGTGGAATAGAAAAACAATCAATCAAGTTCCCAGCATTTATGGTTTCAAGCGTAACATTTGGGGGCAACAATCTGGACGATATATTTGTAACAACTATCGGTGGAGAAAATAAAAAAGAGAATGGTGCTGGGGCAGGCGCACTTTTCCATCTCAATTTGGGAATTAAAGGAAATCCAGAGTTTCTTTCTGAAATCTTAGTTTAAATTCCAACACTTCATAATTCAGCGTTAGGGTAATGTAAAAAGGTGAATAAAAGAAAATTAGGAAAAACCGAACAATTATTATCCGTTGTAGGATTTGGAGCGATCATCTTTGTTAACGAAAATAAAAAATTCGCTCAAGATAGTGTCTCACGTGCGATTGATTCCGGAATAAATTATTTTGACATGGGCCCAGGTTATGGTAACGGTCAGGCAGAAGAATTGGGGGGTCCTGCAATAAAGCCATATAGAAACAAAATTTTCCTGGCTGAAAAAACAGGAAAGCGCACCAAAAATGAAGCATTGACTGAACTCAAACAATCACTGGTTAATATGAACACAGATTACTTTGACTTATATCAATTTCATGCAGTTAAAACTCTAGAAGAAGTGAAGATTTTAACAGGCCCTAATGGAGCCTTAGAAGGATTCATAGAAGCTCAAAAACAAGGACTTATTCGATATCTGGGATTTTCCGCACATAGTGAAGAAGCGGCATTGGCCCTTATAAAACAATTCGATTTCGATTCAGTTTTATATCCTCTAAATTTTGTAGCTTGGCATCAAGGACATTTCGGACAATCGGTTATAGATGCGGCAAAAGAAAAAGAAATGGGTATACTTGCACTAAAAACTCTAGCAAAAACATCGCGAGAAAACAGACACGAAGGAAATTGGCAAAAAGCTTGGTATAATCCAGTGGCAACTTACGATGAAGCTAAAACAGCTCTCAACTGGACACTTTCTTTACCAGTAACTTCATGCGTAAGTCCAAGCCATGCAGAATTATTGTGGTGGATGGTGGACGCCGAGAAAGAAATAAAACCCTTATCTAAAGATGATAAAGTTAAAATTTCCAATACAACTAAAGGGGTTAATCCAATTTTCTCAAATCTCTAACAACCATTGCTAATAAAGAATTATATTTATAAACGTTCTTTCATTTATTGATATCTTTTAACAACGAATTCACTTCTTTTAATGTATCTTCAGCACCTTGAGCTACCCAACCAAAGTCCCCTCCAACAACACCAATTTGTCCACCCTTTTTGAACCATTGTTCAGCAATTTCTAAAGTGACTGTGAACATTCCCCAAGGTACGTTATATTCTTTACACTTATCCAGAACTTGTTGAAATATAGGTTCAGTTTCTTTTTTGCCTATTCCAGGAGTCATACCAAAAGACATAGCTAAATCATTCGGCCCAATCATTATTCCATCCACTCCATCTACCTGTAAAATACTGTCCAGATTTTCCACTGCTTGGACAGTTTCTATCTGAGGCAAAACTAATGTTTGTTCATTTGCATTTTCCCAATATTCGTCTGGAGTTTTACCATATCTATCTGTATATCGTGGACCCCAACTTCGAATCCCTCTAGGAGGATACTTTGCTGCAGTTATGGCTTGCTCTACTTCATCGGCAGTATTAGTGAACGGTACTATAACCCCATCAGCTCCAAAATCAAACGCTTGATTTATAAGTGCCCTGTCATTCCAAATAACTCTTACAATAACTTCAGATTCAGTTGGATTTAAACCCTTGATTATACTAAAAAGAGTATCAGTCCCAATAACACTATGCTGAGTATCTACAAGCAAATAATCAAACCCCGAATTAGCCATAACATGCAACGTTAATGGGTCATTGACGGTCACTATGGCACCCATAACTGCTTTACCTTGCTTGAGTTTTTGCTTAACTTTGTTTTTCACAAGTATCTCCTCAAAATCCAATTTTACCCATAGGCTAGATGAGTATTTCATTTTTGTAAATAGAAGTTTCTGAACTAATAATTACTTCTTCATACTAAAAATAATTGACAACAACACTTCACATCCGTCTTTAATGCAAATATCATGAGTGAAAACTATAAAACAAGTAAAAAGAAAAATAAATGCAATCCGAAATAACCTCATTTGACGCAACTGAATTGGCTAACTTAATTGTTACTAAGCAATTATCTCCAGTCGAAGTGATGAAATCTCATCTTGAGCTTATTGAAAAAATAAACCCACAAGTAAACGCCTTAGTCACTCTAGCAGATGATTCTTTGGAAAAAGCCAAGAAATCTGAAATAGCTCTACTCAAAGGTGACATAAATGGGCCCTTGCATGGTGTACCTTTTACTGTAAAAGACTCCTTTGACACCGAAGGAATCCTGACCACTCGTGGATCGAAATTGTTTTCTAACTATATACCAACTAAAAACGCGACTGCAGTAAATAGAATGCTGAATGCAGGGGCTATTATTATAGGTAAATCCAACATGCCCGAATTTGCATTGTGGTGGGAAACGGGGAATTTGGTTTTTGGGACTACAAATAATCCTTGGGATTTAACAAAAACCCCAGGTGGTTCAAGTGGCGGAGAAGCTGCTGCCATAGCAAGTGGCATGTCACCTATAGGACTAGGCACAGACGTTGGAGGGTCGATAAGACAACCGGCACATTATTGTGGGATAGTAGGTCTAAAACCTACTCACGGAAGAATCCCTTTAACCGGGCAATGGCCTGAAGTTTTATTGCGATATTTCCATGTAGGACCTATGGCAAGAACAGTAAGGGACGTAGCTTTGGCATTAAAAATACTTTCAGGTAGCGATGGCAGAGATCCATATTCGGTCCCTGTACAAAAACCGGAAATACCTGATTTTGACTTGAAACTTCCTAAACTCAAAATAGGTTATTGCCAAGAAGGACCATTCGAACCTGTGTCAAAAGAAATCCAATCTTCAGTCAAGGAAGCTGCACATCAATTCGCTTCTTTGGGATGTAAGGTCGAAGAAATTGATTTATCGCATTGGAACTCTTGGTCTTCCCAAAGTATTTCGATGGCATTTTTCTTAGGAGAAGGGGCATATTACCTTGATCCTTTCATTAAAGGAAAGGAAAAGGATCTTGCACCATCAATGCAAAAAAGGCTTGACCAACGGACACCTACAATAAATGAATATCTAGAAGGTTACGAAAATTGTGAAAATCTGAGAAAAGATATTACTTCTATAATGAATCAATTTGATATTTTGCTGTGCCCAACTAGCCCTACAACTGCACACCCACATAACCAAACTTTAATATCAATTAATGGGCAGGAGGTTCCCGGGCGCAATTCTCTGAGAGCAACAATCCCTTTTGATCTTAGTGGATCACCTGCATTAAGTCTGCCCTTCAAGCTAGATAATAATGGTTTACCTATAGGGATTCAACTAGTAGGTAAACATTTCGAAGAAACTAAACTACTTCATGCAGCTTCAAAACTAGAAACTAAATATAAATTCCCACGATTATGAATGAATGTAAAGCTTGACCAAAGTGTCCAACAAATCTATAATCCAAAACCAAACGTAGATTGGCACTAACACAATAAATAAAAGGGTAGCTCAGTGAATTATTTGCGTGAAAGATTCGTTCAATTTGGAATATTAGGTATAGTCCTTGGCATTGTTATTGGAATATTGATTCCAATGTTTATTGGAGGAGATGGGTCTTCTACATCTATTGGAGACAGGCTTCTTTTAACCGGAAACCCACAAACTGCCGGTCTTAATATACCTATTTCAACTGCTGGTGCTTCTGCAGATGGATGGGTAGACCCTATGCTCTGTGCTCCAGGCAGAGGAAGATATTTCACTAAAGATGATTCAGCTAATCTTGTGGTCTTATACAATAACGCTGAAACCGTCACAGGCGTCTATCTGCGTAGTGATGGAGAAATGCCTGAACCATGGAAAAAAACCGATGCTCTTAAAGGTGGCGGTGGAATAGAAATCATCAATCAAGAACACTGGGGTTTATATGCTTTCTTCAATGATCCAATTCAAGCTTGCCAAAGGCCTGATGCTAAATCTGTTGGTACGGGTGGTACACACTATCAAGGCCCTAAAGCCGTACGCTCCGAATACAAACCTACCCCTACTCCAGCCCCTATTCTTGGCGTACCTGAAACTATAACTGAAATATCCGAAAGTCTTTCCTCTAGTTCAAAAACATTTAAAGTAACTAATGCAACTGACCAATCCTCTATCGCTACAGGTATAACCTCCTCACAGGTAGCTGAACTACTATCCAGCATTACTGATTCACAGGAAGGAACTGGTAAATGGATCGAAAATATTTCCCACAGAGGCTTAACTGGTAATTCAGATGGCATTGCAAATATCCTTACTTCTGCCAAATCAGATAACCTCACAGTCAACCTATGGATAAATGATAATAATGAAGTTAATCTCATTGAAATAATCGGAGCAATAACCTATGAAGGTTCCGAACTTACCAAATTGGGTATATCCCCTGAATAACCAATTATTATGATTGATATCATTAAAGAAAAACCTTTCATCGGCTTCGTTATAACTCTTGTAATTGGATTAGCCGTAGGCCTTATTCTTTCTTTTACAGTACTCTCTTCTAATGATGGAGATGATATACCGAGTGCAGGTACTCTGCTAATGTTAGCGACAGGTCATAGTGCGATATCTGCAGGCAATTCTGAACAAAGAGTTTACGTATCGGAAGGGCAACTATGGGAAGAAACCCTGCCTCTTACACTGAACGAAGCTCGAAATCTTAGGTGGAAAAAAGAAGTCAGTTGTGTGCCAGGTGTTGGTTATTACAGCAGAAAAAATGCTGCTAAAAGCGCTGCTTCCGAATCTTATTCATTAATCATTGATAGTAAAGATAAGGTGATAGGAATCTACTTTCATAGTGAAAATGAACAGGACGCCCCGTGGCAACAAATACAGTCGGCTGGACCCTTTCCATACCCTCACTGGGGTCTTCATATCTTCTTTCAAGATTCCACTAACGCTTGTTTATAGATTTTCTTTTAGAATCAACTAAACTCCTGATTCGTAATATAAGGTTGACTCTTTATTTGACAAAGTCATACTGTAATCGTATTTTATTACAACCTAATATTACTAATTAATAAAGGAAAAAACATGGAAGTGAATCCTCTCAAACAAAAATGGGATGCAAATGAAATACTCATTGGAACTCACATCATGTACAGCAGAGACATAACTACAATACAAATCGCTGCTACCTCTCAACTTGATTTTGTTGTTTTTGATCTTGAACATAGGCCTCACGATTATGAAACCATACATGATTTATGCCAAGTAGCTAGACTAACTGGTATAGCACCAATTGTTGGTCCCGAAGAAATTTCAGGTTTTGCAATATCACACATCCTTGATATGGGAGCATCAGGTGTTTTGGTGCCACATGTCGAAACACCAGATGACGTGAAAACAGCTATACAAGCGCTATCATATCCACCAACAGGTAAACGTGGCAGAGCTGGAAAGGCTGGGCACAATCTTTATAATCCTATTCTCTCTATAGAGAAGGAAATCGAAACCTATAACAATGATGTTTCCCTATTAATAAAAGTAGAATCCGAATCATCAATTAAAAATTTAGAAGAAATTGTTTCGACAGGAAAAATCGATGGGGTAATGATAGGACCTTTAGATCTTTCAATTGATATGGGAATACCTGGGCAAATCCAGCATAAACGAATTTTGGAATTATTTGATTTAGCTAAATCAATCTGTAATAAAACTGGAATTCATTTTGGTATGAATGTAGGTACAGTAAAAGAAATTCCAGATGCAGTATCCAGTGGTGCAAAATGGATAATAGTAAGTAGCGAAATGGACCTTCTATATGAGGGATGGAGTTCAGCTATCAATACCGCTAAAAAATAATAAACTATTGCATAAATTAATTTTCAACTATAACTGAACAGCAATAAAACCGTTTAAATATTTAAGGAGAATCAATGCCAAAGGTACCTGATTATAAGATTATATACAACTGGGACGGAGCACCTCAG
>CAYPYC010000030.1:4437-9958 GCA_964414905.1 uncultured Dehalococcoidia bacterium | reverse complement strand
GTACCCCATTGTTTGAATCAACGATGTCTTGAAAATCAGACTTTATTTTGCTTAACCCGTCTATGGAATTTCTGGTTGCTAGCAAATATAAAAGATTCATAGGTAATTTACCCAGTGATTTGCCATATATTTTGTCCAAAATAGAACGTTTTAATGCAATAGGTTTGTGTGGTGAATTAAGGATTGAGACGAGATTTCCATCAGACAAAGTGTCATTGATGGATTCAAGATCTTTTATCCAATTATCTACATTATCGTTTTCTTTGGCGATTGCATATATCGCTTGTGCAAATCTTTTAGATGAAGAAAAATTTGACATGTGCCTTCTTTATTTAATTATTGCTCAATTTTGAAATTTCTTCGTTCAAAATTTTATCGATTACCTTTTTATCCGCCTGAGTATCTATATTTTGTTTCATTAGATTTTCTGTTGCGGTTAAAACCAAATCACTGAAATGATTTTTTAAATCTGCTATTGCAGTATCACGTTCTTGTTGAATTTGGTTTTGAGCTTTGATTTTTTCCGACTCTATTTGCTTTTTGGCTTTGGCCAATTCTTCCTTCCCCTGGTTTTCAGCAATAGTTTTTGCTTTCGCAACTGTTTCTTGTCCTTCAACCCTTGCTGCTTTTATCTCCTCTTGCATCTCAGCCCTTGCTTTTTCAGCTTCTTTACGTGCCTCATCAGCCATTTCTAGACTGTTTTTTACCTTTTCTGAACGCTCATCAAGAATTTTAAGGAGAGGTTTATACAGAAGCTTAGTCAATACTAGTAGTAGTATTACAAAGCTTATAACCTGAGTTATCAAAGCCGGTAGGTTAATCCCCAGTTGAGTTATTCCATCCATTTTTTAGCCCCTAAGCATTTGCTTGATTTGAGATATCCGTTAGCAAATTACTGTGTTTATCAGTTATTCACGCAACAAATATGATTATCAAAGCCATTAGAAATGCGTATATTGCTATCGCTTCTGCGAAAGCCAATCCTAAAATCATGTTTTGTTGAATTGGCCCTCTTGCCTCAGGGTTACGGCCAATTGCTTCCATCGCTTTCGCAGCTAGCATTCCAATTCCTAAACCAGGGCCTAATCCCCCTAATCCTATTGCTAGCGCAGCTGCCAATGTTTTTACGTCTCCAATTATACTTTCCATTATTAGATTACTCCTGTTTTGTATTTTTTGTTTTATTAATGTTCGTCTGCACTATGCGCAGTAGTTGCTGTTGCAGCAAATACTAGCGTTAATATAGAAAATATGAATGCTTGTACAACTCCAACGAATACTTCCAAAAACAGAAATACTAGTATTCCAGTTAATGGTATTAAGAACGCAACTACAATTAAAAGTACTTCACCAGCAAATATGTTTCCAAACAAACGGAATGTGAAACTAATTAGTCGTGCTACCTCACTAATTGCTTCTATTATTCCTACTACAAATCCTGTAGGTCCTTCCTTAAAATTAATGAATTTGCCAATGTGTGTTAGTGGTCCTAATGTACTCAGTCCCCACCAATGAATCATTACCATTGCAACTAAAGCTATTGCGAGTGTTGTGTTGACGTCTGTATTAGCGCTTCTTAGGTATGGAGATAATCTCCCTGCTTGTACATTAGGATTAGTTAATTCATTGGTACTTTCACAATGACTTGGATCAAGTCCACATGTTAGGGATATTTCTTCTTTTACTGAACCTAATGGCTGAATATATACTGGTCCAGATTTAACAAATTTTGCTAAGGGTTGATCATCATATTCTGCATCATGTCCATCATCATGATCAGAATGTCCGTCTGAACTAGAATCACCATGACTGAGGTGACTTTTTATTATTTCGGGTGTTTCAATCCATCCTATAGTACCGTATCCAGGCAAAATGCCCATCCAGTTCGCAATCACAATGAACAAAAATATAGTCATGATTAGTGGGAAAAATTTTTTAACTTGAGTTGCCCCCACTATTCCTCCAATTAACGTTATAAAGAATTCCATCACTATTTCTGCGAACCCTTGCAGTCTGTTAGGGATAGGGTTTTTATTTTTATTAACTAACCAGGCAAATATAATAAGGACAATAATGGTAAGCCAAGTAGCTATCATAGTGTTAGTTATATATGTGTTTGTTATAGCTTTAACCAGTTTGCTGGAAGAATTTGTTCCAAGCGATAATGCTTTTATTGGTTCAGCATGGACTGGTTCGGCTTTTATGGCTATGTGTCCAATGGGTGAAGAGAAAAACCCACCTCCCCATGAAGTTGGTATGACACTGGAACCAAGTTTGCCGCCAAATACTCCAAGCAATGTTAAGAGTAATATGGATATTAAAATTATTTTTGTGTTCAACTAAATTTTCCCGAACATATTAATTATATTTTTCAGATAATAGGGGTTTTAACATCAAATAAACAGCCCAACCAGAAATTATTATCCCCAACAAAATTCCCCCTAGAGTAAATATAGGATCCTTTACTTCAAGTTTAGAATCCAGAAATATTCCTAATGCTATCCCTCCAAGTATTGGAACTGCTACTACAAATCCCAATGACAGGAGTCTGAAGGCTTTATGCATTTTAAAATGCTCCAGAATTACATAACTTGCAGGAGATATGTTATGAAAAATTTAACAGTTTATCAATAATCAAATCTGAAATTATTCATGATGTATAAATTCAATAAGTATTTATTTGCTGATATTTCCGATATCATCGATGTCCAAGGTGTCAACAAAATCCTTAAAAGCTGAGAATTTTTCATCATCGTTGGATGGTTGATTATCCGTGTCTGTTTCTGGATTTAGAGTTACGCCCGCTTTTTCAACCACCAAATTTTCAGCGAATATTTTTGCTTTACTTCTTACAGCTATAGCAATCGCATCACTTGGTCGCGAATCCAGTTCAATTGTATTATCTCTATATTCAAGCAAAATCTTTGCAAAAAAAGTATCATCTTTTAAATCAGAAACGATTATGCTTAATACTTTAGCACCTAAAGAATCTATCGCGGTCGTCAATAGGTCATGTGTTAGAGGTCTTGGCGCATCAACTTCTTGAAGTCTCATTGCAATTGATTCTGCTTCGGATGCCCCTATCCATATTGGTAAATAAATTCCTGGGGTAGAGTCTTTTTGGCGTAATATAACTACTCTTTGACCATAGTTTTGGACGCTAAATCTTATGCTGTCGATTACCATTTCCTGCATGTATGAATCCTATTCTAATCTAATTAGTGTTATTCTAAAGTTGAAAACAATCTAGTGTCAATCTAAAAATCTTTTTCTTAGAGTTATAGAGGTAAGGATAGGGTGTTTTTGAGTTTCTAACGAGATTCAGATAAATTTAAGAGGGAATTTATTTGAGAATTAAGGTTTTGAGCGGCTATTTTAACTTTGTTAATTTCATCTGTTGGTTCTTTGGCATAAATGATACTACGAGAAGCATTTATTAATAGATTGACCGACTTATCGCTAGTTCCGTTTTTTAAACATTCTTGCAAATTTCCAGATTGCGCTCCGATTCCTGGACACAATATTGGGATATCATCGGACATCGAGCGAACAAATGATAGGTCATTGGGAGATGTTGCGCCAATAACCAATCCAATATTGTTAGCGAGATTATGCTTAATGGAGTTTTCTATAATTAGCTCATAGTTTTTTTGGCATTTATAAATAGTTTGTATATCTTGTAAATCCTTAGACCCCTCGTTGGATGACTTTGCCCAAATAAATACTCCCTTATCTTCGTATTGAAGTAGTGGTTCGATTGATTCAAACCCTCCCCAGATATTTGCGGTAGTACAATCAAACCCCCATGTTTCAAAATGAGCGATTCCTACTTTTTCAATGGTTGAAGGAATATCTCCTCTTTTGCCGTCGGCTATCAATAATTTAGTGGGTGTATTTTCTTTTATAAATTCGATGGTTTGTTCCATTGCTTTATAGCCTGCAGATCCAAATGATTCATAGAATGACAAATTGATTTTGTATGCTGAGCAGTATCGTTGAGTAGAATTTACAATAGTCTTATTGAATTCAAATATATTTTCTTTAGAAACCCGGCTGTTATCTATATCAAGTCCAACACATAATAAACTGCTGTTTATTTCTATTGCTTGAGATAATTTTGTTCTAAAAGACATTAGTTCACTCCGCTAGGTTGATGGTAATAGAATTCCTCGTTTCTTTATATTGAAAGTTTAAATCAAAAGATTTATGTTTGAACTCTTTATTGCTAGATAAATTTCTAATCCTTTATGTAATGCAAGAGTATTAGCGGTGTATTTTGGAATGTCGATAGATAACGGTTGGCCGTCTAGGTTAGTTTTAATTAGTGTTGTATTTTTATCGTGATTAATATCATCAATTGTAACAGGTATCATGTTTTCAACTGCCAAATCGCCAATTTCCCCTTTACATAGAATGATATCTTTAGAGTTTAATATAACGGTGGCTTCATCTCCCGAATTTAAATTTAATGGAGAACAAAGTATCTCTATTTGTCCTGTTGACAATAAGGATGAATTTGAACTAGTAATAGGGGATTTTACTTTTACATTGATTTTATTAATGATGTTCGGCTGTGCGTGTTTTTCGCCACTTTGATTTTTCATCAATAGCGACATAGGGTCTATTATTGATGATATTTTGCCTTCGTTAAGGACTACTACTTGATTCGCTATGTTATGCACATCCTCAATATCATGAGAAACGAAAAATAAAGGCAAATTAAATTCGTTGGATATAGTTTTAATATAATTTATAATTGTTGATACCAACCGCTTTTCCAATCCTGTCCAAGGTTCGTCTAATAACAAAAGGCTAGGAGATGTTGCGAGAGTTCTGGCTAGCGCAACCCTTTGTGCTTGACCTCCAGAAATACTATTTATGTTTTTATCTAGTAAGGTTTCAATTTCCAATATATGTATTATTTTTTCTATATCAAACCTTCTTAAATCAAGTGGAGTTAAGTTCAAAGCATAATATATATTTTGCTTAACATTCATGTGTGGAAATAGAGATGGGTTTTGCATAATATACCCAAGCCTCCGTTTATCTGGGGGAACGTTTATATTATTGGTTGAAGAAAAAACTTGTGAACCATTTATTTGTATAGACCCTTTATCAGGAGTTGAAAATCCTGATAAACAATTAAGTAGCGTGCTTTTACCACTTCCTGATGGTCCAAAGATAGCGGTTCTCAAATAATTGGTTTTGAAGTCGCATGCCAAGGTGAATCCCGGATAAGTTTTGGTGAAATTGACTTCTGTGACTTTAGCTGAATGCTTAGCTATATTCATTTGTAACTTAAGTTTCTTTTGTCTTTTTTTAATAAGATGTTGTAAATAATGAGTGATATTATAGCGATTCCTAGTGCAACTGCACTTAAACTGAATGCGGTTGATTCATCTCCTATTTGAATTGCAGAATATATAGCTAATGATATGGTTTGCGTTTTTTCAGGCATATTCCCTGCTACTATTATTGTAGCTCCGAATTCGCTTAAGGCTCGAACGAAGCATATCAGAGA
>CAYPYC010000030.1:0-4427 GCA_964414905.1 uncultured Dehalococcoidia bacterium | reverse complement strand
TACTACACCCCTGTAACTAAGTGGTAACGTGATTGAAAAAAAAACTTTTATTGGGCCGGCGCCTAGTCCTTGGGCTGTTTTTTCAAGATTGGAATCAATTTCTGACATAGATACAATAATTGCTCGTGCCATTAGAGGGAATGATATTATTGCTGTTACCAGTGTGGCTGCAATCCATGTGAATATGATATTAAACCCAAACAAATTAGTTGTTATTTTGCCAATCGGACCATTTATACCGAATATTACCAAAACAAAAAAACCAATTATTGTTGGAGGAATAGCTAAAGGTATGGTCATCAATATTTCTAAAGCAGAACTGCCGCGAATTCGTTTTTTTACAATCAACCAGCTGAATAATAATGCTATCGGCAAATTAATTATAGTTGCAATTATTGCTATTTGTATTGAAAGAACTATTGGGAATATCATTTTGTAAGAGCTTATTTTTCTAGAATTTCAACTTCTTCTATTTTTATAAATCCGTATTTGTTTATGGCTGGTACAGTTTTTACAGATAGTAGATATTCTATCAAGTTATCTATCTCGTTTTTGTGATTTTGATCATCGATGAGAATTATTGGATATTGTATTTTAGGGTAACTATCAATTGGTATTTGCGTTGTTTTCAAGGTAGGTTTCGTAATAGCGTCAGTAGCATATACTATTCCAATCTCAGCATTTCCTGTTGATATATAAGTCAAGGCTGCTCTTACATCTGAAGCAAGAACTAATTTTGGTTCCAAAACCTCCCACAGAGAATTGTTTTGTAGGGCTATCTTGGAATATTCGCCCGCAGGGGCTAGTTTTGGGTCTGCAATTGCAAATCTTGTTATGTCAACCTTGGAAAGTTCGGATATGTTTGATATATCGATTTGATTATTAGGGTTAGAAACTAAAATCAGTTCATTTGAAATAAAAGAGTGGATTTGTAAATTGGAATTCACTTTTTTATTTAGAATTTCTATTGGACCTGTACCTGCAGGAACGAAGATATTTGCAGGAGCTCCTTTTATAATTTGTTGTGTGAGAAGGTTGGAGGCACCATAGCTTATTTGCAAGTCGATTGTATTGTTTTGTAATTCATATTCGGTTTCAAATTCATTAAGCAAATCTGCTAAGCTGGCGGCTGCAAATATATTTATCTTGATTTCGTCTGAAGTATTTTTACATTGAGCAATTAGTAAAAAAACTGTTAATAGTATTAAACCTAGAGTTAGGAGTTTTTGTTCAGGAATAATTTTGGTTGAATCTATTGGTGTGGCCTCATTTTTTGAGATTTCAAAAAAATATAATTTATATTTGAAGATAATATCCTATAGTAACAAATTTAATGCAATCAAATAATAAATAATTTAATTTTTCTTAAGCACCGGCCATAGCCCAAATTTGGTTGTGCAATATCAACCAAAATGCTATAATTTCCATTAATTGATTAAAGTGTTTTGTTTGTAGGCACTTAGTTACGGTTTTAAAGTAAAGTGGGTGAACCCCACTTTTTTTGTTTGTTTTTAATTTGAATAGGTAATAAAGATAGGAGTTATAATATGAAGAGCGATTTTATCGTCGCGTTAACTCAATTGGCTTCTGAACGCAACCTACCTAGAGAAATTGTTGTTTCTGCAATAGAGGATGCACTTTTATCTGCATATAAACGTGATAGCGTTGCAGCGAATCAAGATATTTCCGTGAAATTAGACCCTGGCTCAGGACAGATTACCGTCTTTATTCTTAAAACTGTTGTTGAAATTCCTGAAAATAATCAGCAAATAAGTTTGGAACAAGCCAGGCAAATTAAGGCAGATGCTCAAGTAGGAGAAATGGTGCAAACGGATAGCCTAGTTCAAAGTGCTGGACGTATAGCAGCACAGACTGCGAAGCAAGTTGTACTGCAAAGATTGAGAGAGGCTGAATTAGAGTTAGTTCTTAAAGAATATGCCGATAAAGAAGGTCAAATGTTTTCGGTTACTATTCAGCGTATAGAGCCTAGGCAAATTGTCGTTGAGCTTGGAAGGACAGAGGGAATAATACCATTGACTGAACAAAGTCAAGCTGAGCGATTTAGAGTTGGCCAGAGAATAAAAGTTATACTACAGTCTGTGAGGACTGCCATTAAAGGTCCCGAAGTAATTCTTTCTAGAATCGATAAGTTGTTAGTGCAAAGGTTATTTGAAACAGAAGTCCCAGAAGTCCAGGCCGGATCTGTAGAAATACTATCAATTTCCCGGGAACCTGGTTCTAGAAGTAAAGTAGCTGTCTGGGCCAAACAAGAAGGAATAGATGCCGTAGGTTCTTGTGTAGGCTTAAGAGGTATACGTATACAAAATATTGTTAATGAGTTGCAAGGAGAGAAGATAGATGTAATAGGATGGGATAGCGATCCTGCTAAATATATTTCCAACGCCCTTAGCCCATCTGATGTAGGCAGGGTGGAAATGAATCAAGATGATTTATCAGCGACGGCGATTGTTCCGCAAAAACAATTATCGTTAGCAATTGGTAAGGATGGTCAAAATGCAAGGTTAGCAGCAAGGCTGACTGGTTGGAAAATTGATATCAAGAGTCATGAAGAAGCTATGGAAGAGGCTGGAGGCGAACTCCCTGAATTAATTAAGAATGTATCCCAAGTTGTTGAAGAATCTACTGCAAGTAATGTTGATTCTATAAAACAGGAACCAGGCGAACAAGTTGATAAAGAAGCCGTTCATGAAAAACCAGTCTTCGACAAATCTGTATTTGAAGCTGAAACCAACGATGTGAAAGAGGAAGTAAATATTGCTCCTGATGCTAGTACCGAATTGACTGAGCAGCCGGTTGAAGAGCTAGCTGCGTTGTCAGATGAAGAACTTGCTGGCATAACTGGTACTGAACCTAGTAAAACTGAAGAAATTGAACCTAGCGCCAAACCTGATTTAGTAGCAGAATTGCCTGAAGATATTTGGAATATTAGTAAAACTAAGGCTTCTAGCGATGGAGGATTAAGGTTTGCTGAAGATATTGATGAATTGCGAAGAGGAACGGGTGGTGCTAATCAGAAAAGACCGAAGCGGAAGGCTAAAGCTAAAAATACACGAAAGAGATAAATAATAGCAATAGTGTGAGTTTTGTCTAGCAAAAACAAAAACCATATTCCGTTTAGAATGTGTCTAATATGTAGGCAAAAATATAAACAGGAGTGTTTGCTGAGAATCTCGTTTAGTGGGGGTGCTTTAAGCGTAGTTAATAGTGGTGAGAATATTGGACGTGGTTGTTATGTTTGTTTTGAAGAAAAATGCATAAATGGATTAAAGAAGCAAATTGTTGAAAATAGCTTAAGAACTGGATTAACTGATGATGAATGGATGGAATTAGTTTTGGTATTGAATAATTTGGTACAGGCAAAAAATTTGAACGGGTGCTTGAATTAAAAAGGAGTTTCATTTTGACAAGTGAAAATGAAGTTATTTCAGGCGAAAGCAAGCCTGTAACGCTAGGTCCTACTACAAGAGTAAGCGATTTGGCAAACATGTTAGGCGTGGATCCTGTTGAATTGATTAAACAATTGATGAGGCTGGGTCATATGATTACCTTAAATGACCCTCTGGAATATGAAATCGCATCTAAGATATGTACTGCTTACGGGATTGATGTAAATTCTGAATCCGAGCAACAAACAATTGATTCGAATAAACCTCCAACTGCCGAAGTGGTAGACCCAAATCAAAAGACTGTTGAACGCCCTCCAATTGTTACAGTTTTAGGTCATGTGGATCATGGTAAGACAACATTATTAGATTCAATAAGAAATACTAAGAAAGTGGACGGTGAAGCAGGAGGGATTACTCAACATATTGGAGCCTATCAAGTTGGATATCAAGATAAATTTATAACCTTCGTAGACACACCTGGGCACGAAGCTTTTACTGAAATGAGAGCAAGAGGCGCAAAATTGACTGACATAGCTATCCTAGTAGTAGCTGCAGATGATGGATTGATGCCGCAGACCATAGAGGCGATTAGTCATATTAAAGCAGCAGGTACTGCATTGATAGTTGCTATAAATAAAATTGATATTCCTACTGCTGATCCTGATAAAGTCAAGAGACAATTATCTGAGCATGAATTACTGGTCGAAGATTGGGGCGGAGATATAATATCGGTTAACATATCTGCTTTAAAATCAGAAGGCATAGATGATTTATTGGAAAACATACTTTTATTGGCTGAAGTAAATGAATTGAGACATAATCCTGAATCATCAGCAACTGGAGTTGTTATTGAAGCTAAAGTTGATAAGGCTATGGGAAACTTAGTTTCTGTAATAGTCCAATCAGGAAATTTGCAAATCTCTGATTATGTCGAATCAAGAAATTCCAAAGGGAAAATTAGAGCACTTTTGAATGAACCCGGACAACGGGTAAAACAAGCCGGCATATCTATGCCGGTTG
>CAYPYC010000029.1:0-9994 GCA_964414905.1 uncultured Dehalococcoidia bacterium | reverse complement strand
ATTAAAACTAACACCCTCTCAGATTAAAGTTTTTATGTCCAAATTAGGATATAGAGATGCAAAGACACGGCTAACATCTATATCCAAATGGTTGTCCAAAACCAATGTTGCGAACCACGACGGAGTTTTCCTTACAGAAAACATAATTGAATTCTTATCAAATAATAAAAATATTAAACTCTCACTAGCTCATTTAGATAATCTAAGGCTATCGACAAGGAAAGGCAAATTCAATCTTAGAAACACCTTACAACGGGATCTTGAATTCCAACGTTATATTACCGAATTTACTTGGTTAAATTCACAGCAAACTTTAATGACTTCACCGGAAACTTATAATGATTTTTCAAAATTAAAAAAATTGCCTGCTCAAAAACACTATAAACTTTATCTAACCAATACGCACAAGGAACACGCTGAACGAGTAGCTCACGAAGCCGTTTATTTTCTGCAATATCTATATAAAATCAGGAAACTAACAAAAAGAGAAATTGTTATTGTAGGTAATGATAGATATGGTCGCCAGTGGATTGTTGAACCACTTGAAGAACATCTACCCGCAAGCGATTTCACAATCAGTTATTTTAGAGCACCATCCCATATGTCTATGCGATTG
Organism: uncultured Dehalococcoidia bacterium; assembly: GCA_964414905.1. Classification (GTDB taxonomy): domain Bacteria; phylum Chloroflexota; class Dehalococcoidia; order Lucifugimonadales; family OSU-TB39; genus OSU-TB39. The sequence continues at coordinate 9,378 of CAYPYC010000029.1, read as the reverse complement.
AAAGTCAGGAATAAGCTTCCAAATCACGTTCAATTGGGTTTCTCTAAAAACTTCGTTGTTAATTTGAATAAAAACATGCCTCATTTGATCATAGCAGATAGCGCAAGCGCAGGTAAAAACCTAAATCAAATTAAATATTCCAGAGCAACAAGAGATTATGTAAATTGGATAGCTGCCTTCAATTACGTACGTTCAAGCCAAAATACCTCAAAATATGTGGCTAAAATGCAGTTGCCAGACAATCATATAAATGAATTAAACAAGTGGCACGAATTTACTAGCATTTGCAGACAAATTCAACCATGGCTGAATAAAGGCACTCCATATACAGTACGACATTGGGCCCCTCACAAATCAAGCAAAGTCATTTTAGGAGATTTTAAAACGAACTATAAAGAACCTGATTTTTCAATAAACGAACCCTTAGTAATCTTGGCTAATCCCGCTATATACAACAACCAGCCCCCCGATTTGCCAAAAGTATTCAATTCGACTAAACCTTATTATTTCGACGGCCCTGAAAATTTAGTGTCTGAAAACGTGAAATTCGGATTTGGCAATCATGGATTTGAAACGAGATTAGAAGGGCCAACAACTGATATGTTCATTGAAGCAATTCAAGGCGAAATTAAGAAAAATATTCATATCATTTTGAATTCTAACAAAACATAACAATTAAACTCATATCAATTTCCGTATACAGCTAATATCACATTACTGTAATATTGATGAGGATAATCTTTGATGAAACCAATACTTAGCCTGTCTACAAACAACTGGCAGTACCTTTTAACACTATTCTTGGGCTGCGTACTTGCGTGCACAATGGGTGCTTTTGGACCTATCTATATGAACGCCCTGAACAGATTAGGCTTTGAATCTGAACTTACAAGAATTTCAGGCAACACTATAGACGTGACTATATTCGGACCTCGCCTACCTGCTTCATCTACTAGGCTTAATAACACTAACGACATAGTTGACAAAACACTTTATTCCTATTTTGATGAATCCATCGCATATCAGTACCGTACTTATAAGTCTGGGGTTTATTTGTTAGGGTACGAAAATAGAGAAATCCCTAGTGAACCAGACTTCAGTTATACCGTTGCTAGAGGGTGGGTTCAAACCATTAAAGATTTATCTTCTAATACCTCTCTATTGTCTGGCACTTTTGAAAGTACAAATCAAACCCCAAACCACTACTCGGCTGTAATAACAAAACTAACCCAACAAAGATTCCAATTTGAAGTCGGCCAAAATATTATATTACGCAAGTCTATAGACGCCAAAGAAACCATTCCAATAATAATAACTGGCGTGTTTGAGCCAAATTACGAAAACGAAAAATATTGGAACAACGCCGAGATGTTTTTAGACCCGCCTCCTTTAGCTGATACTGCTGATGCAACACCACCACCCGGCGTTAGAGTTGATGCAGATGAACCTCCAATTGTTTTATTTATTAGCGAAAAAGACTTCGGGTCTTACTCAGAAGGCCCAGGCAAAGGCAAACTTATTAGCAATATATGGTTTGCAGGAATAGACAAGAACTCTTTTATTTCCAATAACATACAATATCCAAAATTACTTGCAGATAGTTTTGAAAGAAAAATCAAGACTGGCCTAGCTGGATCAACAGTATTTGTTTCTTCTATAAAAGGTATCGTTTTAGATATTGAAGATAAGGCAACTGCTGCAAATGTTAGTCTATCAGTACTTATCACCTCTCTTATAACTTGCGGGATTTTACTAGTAGCCCTTGCTGCAAGAAATTTAACTTCATCTAGAAATCCTCACTTTACGCTTTTGAAATTGCGGGGCGCTTCATTATCCAGCTTACTGAATTTTTATATTATAGAAATCTTGGCAATCACATTTGCTGCTAGTGTTTTGGCCCCCTTAATTGCTACATTATTATCTAAGTTGTTGATAACTTTCACGGGTATCTCTTCACAATCAATAGGCGGCATTTCTCTCCTATTAAGTTCTCCTATCGCTTTTCTTTATTCATTTATAGTTGCACTCCTAGCAGGTCTTGTTTCTTCTCTAGTTAGTATAATTTCACTGTTCCAAGCAGGAAGAAAAATCAATTACGCCCGAGCAGGGACCGAATCTCCTTCTCTAATTCAAAAACATTTTTTTGACGGGATTTTATTAATTCTTGGATTTGTTGCAATATGGTATCTGTTATTCAGTGGCAGGGCACTTGGATCAATTGAAAAAGGTTCTTCTCAATTAACGTCAATGCTACTTCCAAGCATCCTTTTAGTAGCAATCGCACTCTTATTTATACGGTTATTCCCAATGGCAATCCGATATCTTAGTGGACGATCGACTTCAATTTTGAACTTGTTATGGATATTGGGATTCTCCTATATCTCAATCCATGTTTTTTGGAAAAACATGAATGCTTTTGATGTTTTTGTATTGCTAGAACTTTCTTTATTCGCCTGTTTCACAGCAATCGGATATACCATTAGCACATTTAAGCAAAACAGCGGGCCAATTTGGATACTTGGCCTTATAGTACAATCATTGGCAATAATTGGCATGTATCAATTTTCACGAATCGAAATAACTTCAGTTGTCCAATTAAGCTTAATTTATTTAAGCTTAGTCTTATTCCTTCAATTAATATATCCTCTCCTCAAATTAATCGAAAATCGGTCCCCTCTATGGGTTTCAATGCCATTATTAAGACTTGATAGAGGAGATCGTTATTATTCAACACTTTTGCTATTAGTAATAACTTCAGCAGGACTTATAACAATGGCATCCACCGTTGGTGGGACATTTAGTAAAGTACAGGAAGATAGAGCTTGGTATCAAAACGCAACTGATATTAAAGTAACAGGAATATCAAAATTCATGCAGGATAATGCAAAAAGATTGGAAGAAAAATACCAGTCCGTTGATGGAGTAGAAACCGCCACAAGAGTAATGAGAATCAACGGCGGAGTAGGTTCAATCCCCAATGAAATACTAGCCATTGACCCTGTTGATTTTCCTGCTTCAGCTTGGTTCCGAGAAGATTTTGCAAACGGAGAAAGTCAAAGAATCCTAAAAAGGCTAGATGTGCCTCTTAATGACAATGCTTTGTTTATCCCTGAAAATTCAACCAAAATAGGTATGTGGGTCAAACCTTCAAGAAAATTTAGTAATCTTTTTCTACTAGCTGTGCTACAAGGCGCCCAAGGTAAAACCAGAACCATATCTCTCGGCCCATTAAACAACGGCGACTGGAACCCAATGAGTGCAGAGATTCCGCGAACTCTAACACATCCAGTAGAACTTCTTTCTATTCAAATTCACGAGCCTGGCATAGCAAAAAATTCGAAAGCGAAACGTACACCAGGCAACATATATATAGACCGCGTTTTCGTTATTAATGCAAATAACCAAGAAACTATTATAGATGAAATGGAAAGTACTAGATGGTCACCGATACCCACCACAATCATTGCTCCAGATTATGTGGAAATAACCGCAGAAGAAAAATATTCTGGAGAATCCAGCACCAAATACAAATTTGGCGTATTCGCAAATTTAGACGTCCGTGGCATGTACGTTAACAATATTGAGTCGGGCAGAATACCATTTATTGCAAGCAAATATTTTGAAGACTTAGATGATTATGCAATCAATCAGGGATTCTACGGCACGGTATCTGGCCGACTTACTCCTTTAGTAGTAATCGATACAATTGATTACTTTCCTACCTTATATCCTGAAAAAACGATGTTTTTAATCGGCAACATAAATCACTTAACAAGATATTTGAACATCATGAGTAGGCTAGAAAATATAGAACCAACTGAAGTTTATATAGATACTGGTTCATCAGTAAATATGGGAACAGGCAATCTAATCAAAAACATTAGCCCTAGGGGAGTATCCGTATCCGATATAACTTCGACTCTTAAAGAAATTAAATCTGGAAACATCCACCTTACAGGATGGAGGCTTCTTTCAATCACTTCAGTGATTTTTGTCATAATTGCCATATCTATAGGCAATTATAGTCATTTGGACTTCTTATCAAAAACCACATCGTCAAATACTGCACTGTTAAGAGCCTTAGGGATCAATAAACTGGAAATTTCTATAATCAACCTAGTTGAACATTTTTTAGTGATGGGATGCGGATTAATAGTGGGAACATTAGTCGGCAGACAAATAAGTTTGTTAATTGTAACCAATCTAACTCCTGCTGGTTCTTTAAACACTTCCTCTCCGCCAATTATTGTGGCAACGGAATGGATGGTTTTGCTTCCGGCTATTCTAGTAATTACAGCAACTATGCTATTAACTCAAATATGGGCAAGCATTAAAGTCTACAAAACAGATATCCCATCAATAACAAGGATTGGGTAGGTATGCCAAATTTACAAAGCGGTGGAATATATGAATAGGCTTTTAAGTGCTTGGATTATAGGTTCAAAACGAAGCCTTTCACAATGGAAGCTCTTAACCTCTCTAGTTTTAGGAGTGGTTCTTGCCTGTACGATTATTTCAAGTTCATTTATATACCTTGATTCCCTAGAAGAAATTGCTTTAGAATTAGCCCTCGTTAACGCAACCGACCAAGAACATGATTTGATCATACAAGCGAAAGCTGGGCCAGTTTCAAATTCTCAATACACCACATTAAACACCACTGCTTCATACCAATTAGAGTCGTTTATTGGCAATCTTGAATATGATCGATTTACAGCTATTAAATCACCTACTCTTTTTGTTACGAAACCCGGATTTGAATCAGATGCTGGCCTAACTAATGACCGCAGTTATTTTGTTTCGCTTCCTATATTAAACCAGAATATAACACTTGTTGCGGGAGATAGTAAGATTCCAGAATTCTACCCTTATTTTGACGAAAAAAGCCTGCATCTGGGAGCGTTGGTACCAAATGAAGCTGCCGATTTATTTGGCTTGGCGGTGGGAGACAAAATAATTGCAATTCCAACATGGAGTGACACCTTAGAAAGTATCACAGTGGAAATCATCGGGCTTTTTGAACGAAAGCCCTCAGGAAAGAATCTTTGGTATATGGAAGAAACGGTTCTAGAAGCTTCCACAGGCTCAACTTTTACTACTATACCATTCTATATACCACAACAAACTTTTTTGAATGATTTGGGTCCTGCTTTCGAAAAATTAGAAGGGACTTATATTTGGTATTCAGATATCAACCCTGACTCTATCTCTGCTTCTAAAACAACCGAGATACGCCAAAGGCTTCAGGGGCTTAAGGAAGCCCTCACGCCTATTTTGCCATCCTATTCACAAAAAACAAGACTTGAAAAAATACTTGAGGAATACGATAGGCGCTTGTTTTATAGTAAGCTCCCAATGTTCGTTTTAATGATGCTAATCACGTTCATTTGTTTGTACTATATATCAGCCCTTAGCTCCATGAGTATCAGCCAAAGGTATGCAGAAATTGCCCTTATCAGAAGCAGGGGTGCAACCCAATGGCAAACCTTAGTTGTATTTACATTGGAAGCATTAACTATCGGTGCTGCAGGCATTCTTCTCGGACCATTATTAGGCGCAGGCACTGTAAGTCTTTTAGGATTAATTGAACCACTTGCCTCACTACAGCCGAATGCCGGTTTACTCAAAGTGAATATTGGTCTAGACACATATAGAATGAGTGCTATAGGTGGGGTCCTGAGTATAATTTCTTTGTTAATTCCTGCTATTTTTGCTTCACGCAGAGAACTCAAACAAAATCTCGAATTAGAAAACCGCCCAAGCCGATTATCTGGAATTCAGAAATATTATATAGACGTTTTTGCACTTGCCCTAGTTTTGGTTATGTTAAGGCAAATCCGCGAGCAAGGTTCGATTATTTCTAGTTCGTTTGCTGATAGCACTACTTTCAACCAATTATTGTTGTTAATTCCAGGCATTATGTTAATATCGGCAGGATTGATTGTAGTTCGACTATTCCCTATAGCAATAAACATAGTTACAAAGATTCTCGCTCCAAAATTATCTGCGGGGGCAATTTTAGGATTATGGCAACTTGGAAGAAATTCTGCACACCATTCTCAGCTAACAATTTTGCTTACTCGTGCAACTGGTTTGGCTTTATTTGCCGCAAGTTTCGCAGCAACGTTAAACAAAAACTTTGATGAGCGCGTTTATTTCAAAGTTGGCTCTGATGTTAGGGTAAACGACCCTAAATTATTCGATAAGTGTTTACAAGAAGGGTATTTTAATTGTTACCCGGATCAATTTGAAATCGAGGCGGCGAACATTAAGCAAGCATATGAGTCTATAGACCATATAGACAAGGCAAGCCTTGTCTTACGCACTCTCGTTAGAGATAAACTTTCACCCATGAAAAACCAATATTTATTGCTTGCCGCCGACACCGAAACTTTTTCTGAAGTAGCATGGTTTAGAGATGATTTTGCTGAAACACCCATGGAAGAACTGATAGACTCCATAAACCAATCTTATCAAGAAGACGGTCTAAAAATACCATTGGGCACTCAGTCTCTAAGTTTAACTTTCAAATCCGATTACGTTCACCCATCAGTCAGATTAACTCTCAGGTTCAAAGATGATTTAGGGAAATTTTCAACTTACTCGATGGGAGACCTGCAAACTAACGAGTGGCAAACTAATACTCTAAAGATGAGAAAATATTCTGACCTCCCGCCTCCTCCTCCAAGAAGAAGATGGTGGTCACTTAGAAGAAGAGCTGATCCAGAAGTGATAATAGTTGCCCCAGATAGTGAAAGTAATCGCCTTTATTTGGACTCAGTAAGGATACACGAAAGATCTCCTGACCGAAATTTGATGGCTGGCTCAGTCATATTTAAGGAAATATCTGCGACCTTAGAGAATGGAGAAACTATAGCAATCGAAAGTTTTGACCAGGCAGGAGACTGGAATATATTATCTTCATCATCGCAGTCTATTGCAGATACAGTTACAAATGCTGATTTAGAAGATGGAGAATCTTCTGTCGTATTTGCATGGAATGAAGGTTATCCTGAAATTGCTAGAGGAATTTTTTATGGGGGCGAACTTTCGCCAGTTCAAACTTTAGCAAACGAAGCAATGCTGAGGCGTAGCGGTCATAAAATTGGAGATGTCATTACAGTTTCTATATCAGGCCAAGAAACACCTCTGAAAATTACAGGGGTATTTGATATGTTCCCCACAATAAGAAATACCAACCAACAGGTCTTAATAGCTAATCTAGACTTAATTACTCAACACGTGAATGCTTCTTCCTTATATACACAATTGGCCCCAAATGAGGTATGGCTATCTTACAAAGACAAGCCAGAAGACCCCACAACCTTTGCAAAGGCCCTTGGTGAAAGTTCTCTATCTCCGAAACCGTTTATACTGGAAACAGAAGCAGAATTAAGAGAAGCGAACCTAGATCCCCTTGTGGACGCCGGTTGGCAATCATTATTGCTTTATTCGCTGGGGGTCGTACTTATACTTGCAACCATAGGTTTTACATTCCACAGTTATATCTCTTTTAGAAATCGAATCCAACAATTTGCTCTACTTAAAACAATTGGTCTTTCAAAATTACAGCTTGTCACCTCATTTATTTTAGAACAAAGTTTCATAATCTTGCTGAGTTTTACTTTAGGAGCTTGGCTTGGAAGACAAATCGGCGGGGTAATGATGCCCTATTTAGCTTATGACGAATGGGGGGTTGAAGCCATGCCGCCGTTTATAATAGAGACAAATTGGTACGACCTTTTAATAAATTATTCTATAATATGTATAATCTTCCTCATAGTTTCTTATTTAGTAGTACTAATGACAACCAGAACGTCGGTAACCTCAATAATGCGTTTAGGAGACAAATAAACCAGTGATAACAGGAAATGATAATAAATATATATTGTGTGAAGATATTTTTAAGATTTACAAAATAGCTGAGCTTGAAGTTGTCGCTTTAAGAGGGTTAGACCTTGAAGTTAATCAAGGGGAAGTTGTAGCTATTGTAGGTGCAAGTGGAAGCGGTAAAAGTACTTTGCTTAATATAATTGCCGGCTACGATATTCCATCCGCAGGAAAAGTAGAGGTGGCTGGAAATGACTTATCCAAACTTAGCGTTAAAGAAGTTGAATCTTATCGAAGAAGCGAAATCGGTTTTATATGGCAACAAGCTGTACGTAACCTTTTTCCATATTTGACTGCACAAGAAAATGTTGAATTACCAATGCTTCTAAGCGGAATGTCGCCAAAAGAAAGAAAACAACACTCCTTATACCTTTTAGAACTTGTGGGGCTAAGCCATCGCTTGTCGCATACACCCCAAAAATTATCTGGAGGCGAGCAACAGAGAGTAGCAATTGCAGTCGCATTGGCTAATCAACCCAAATTACTATTGGCCGACGAACCGACAGGTGAACTTGATCGTAAAACGGCTAATTCCGTTTTAGAACTTCTTAACAAATTAAATTCTGAACTTAAGACTACGTTAGTAATCGTAACTCATGACCCTGAAATTATGCACCAAGTACCTCGTGTTGTTACTATTAGAGATGGAAATGAAAATCTTATCGGCGTCACAGAATCAACTAATGCAAGATTTCTAGATTCAAAGTTTACAGATATCTGGTGGAAATTAATGCTCAACGAGAATAAAATTATTTCGAATGGTGAATTTGAAATGTTTCAAGATAAACAAATTATGATTCCTGAAAATGATCATACAGGAATGCTTACTCTCGAGAGAGTGATGTCAGGATATAACATAAATTTATTTGAAGTTTTTATTCCAATGATTGAATTAGGAAAAACAGATACTGTTGAAATTCAATGGACAATAATCAAGAACTAATTTTTTTTGAGAAAAACATACCAAATCCTATTGAAAAGAACACAATTAATGGTACAAATCTATATGGCAATATTTCATAAAAGTTTGTAAACACTATCAAAATTGGACCTGCAAGTAATGTTCCCATAATTAAAAATAATATTGAATCTACTTCTTTGGTTTCCTTTTTTGCCATTATTGTCATTCCCACAACCAATGGTAAGATTGTCATCAATAGTAAGAAATCATATCTTAATAGAGGACCAAATGATGCTAAACCGGTAAAAAATTTGGATGGTTCAATTTGTAAAATGTTAGGATAAATTGTATCTCCTGCAAAAATTACAGTTGCTGCAATACCAATAATTATAACATATGAAAATAGAACACAAATTTTCTTTTTTAGAGAAATTGAAGTCCTGGCTGTAAAAAATAATGTCATTATGAAATATGGTGCAACAAATGCCTTTGTGAATACGGATAAAATATAGAAAATTGGAGAGAGAATCCATTGTTTTCGAATTAAATATAGGGATAATATATAAAAAAGAACCCAAAAATTTTCA
>CAYPYC010000028.1:0-10337 GCA_964414905.1 uncultured Dehalococcoidia bacterium | reverse complement strand
CATTATAAGCCTATCTATGCCCAGCCCCATTCCCCCAGTTGGAGGCATGCCGTGCTCAAGTGCGATAATAAAATCTTCATCTAGCCTATCAAGTTCTACATTTTTAAATTTCGATCTGAGAGATTCCTGTTGTTCTAATCGAATTCGTTGGTCTATAGGATCATTTAATTCGCTGAAAGCATTGCATATTTCCATTCCACCGACAAATCCTTCAAATCGCTCTGCTATCAAAGGATTTTGAGGGCTTTTTTTTGCAAGAGGAGACATCGCAACCGGGTAATTTACCAAAAATGTCGGTTGGATTAAATTTGGTTCAATTACTAATGAAATTAATTTGTCCATCAAACCTGCCCAAGTTGTTTGGGCACCGCTATCCAAACCTTTCTGTTTCATTTGTTCTGATAAACTTTCAATCTCCAAGTGATTAAGATAATCAATGCCAGATGCAGATTTAATTGCTTCTCGAAGGTCTAATCGTTTCCAAGGAGGGCTTAAGTCAATAGTGTTGTTTTCGAATTCAAATTTTGAATCACCGGTCACGCTCAATGCCAGATCATGAACTAAAGACTCTACCATTGTCATTACTTGTTCATAATCTGCAAAAGCCTGATAGCTTTCCATCATAGTGAATTCAGGGTTATGGTAGAAGTCTAAGCCTTCATTCCTAAATACTTTTCCTATTTCGTAAACTTTTTCAATCCCTCCAACAACGATTCGTTTTAAATACAATTCAGTAGCTATTCTTAGATACAAATCTCTATTAAGGGCATTGTGGTGAGTAACAAAGGGAGTAGCACTCGCTCCTGCTGGAATAGGTACTAAAACGGGAGTCTCTACTTCTGTAAAACCTAGGGAATCCATTTTATGCCGCAATAATTTGATTGTTTTACTCCGCAATATAGCTATGTCTAGGGATTGTTGGTTTGATATCAAGTCTAAATATCGCTGTCTATACCTTAATTCAATATCGGTCAGGCCATGCCATTTTTCAGGTAGTGGCCTTATAGCCTTAGACAATATTTGCCATTTATGTACTTCGACTGTGGCTTCGCCTGTTTTGGTTCTGAAAACTGGACCTACTGCCCCTAGCCAGTCACCAACATCTAAAAGCCTGACATGCTGATAGCTGGATTCCAGAAAATTCCTTCTGAAAATCAATTGAATATGTCCTGATTGATCCTTAAGGTCGATAAAAGTGGTGCCGCCCATTTTTCTAAAACGAGTTATACGCCCAGCTATTGAAATAGATTGTGTTTTAGCTTGGTCTATAGAATCATTCTTTTCGATTTTCGCAAGTTCTTCAACTGCTTGAGCGGCGCAGTGGGTTTTATTATAGTTCGTTGGGAACGGCTCTATGTTATTTTTGCGCAATTCTTCCAGTTTATTTAAACGGGCTTTATATAAATCGTTATCAAGCATATACAATTCAACTTTTTATTCAAAGATTATTGTTGATTCTATCTAATATGAATGTATCCTATTCATTTCGTTATCTATATGAAAAGACTTTTAAAAGCAAACAAATAAAAACCAACAAGTTTAATTCTAGGCTCAAAACAAGTGTTTGTAAATGAAAGAAAAGTTCAAAAAACTGCCATCTGAAACTTACTTATGATGAGTAAAAAAAACGAAAATTAGCAATTAAAATGAGACCTTAAATTTGCTATGAAAGGAAATGTCCTGGTGATATTATCCTTTACCTATTGAATTGATTGATATCAAGTAGATGTTAGATATGAATCAGAAAAATATATTGTTTATGAGAACTAGAATAACTGGTGGAAAATTAAAAGGAATGGTACTAACCTCTTCAAAATCAGAGACTTTAAGACCTACTCTTCAAATGGTGAGATTGGCTATATGCTCTATGTTTGGAAACGACAAGTTCAATAATATCCACATGCTTGATTTGTATTCAGGAACAGGAATTTTAGGACTAGAGGCTTTGTCTCGTGGCGCTAAATGGGTAGATTTTGTTGAAAAAAATAGAACGCAATGCCGTAACATAACTTCTGCTTTATTGAAATTCGGCTTTGAAAATAAAGGTAAAGTATATTGTGCTGATGTCGAGAGATTTATAACTGGCATCAAATCTGAATATAGTCTGGTTACTATCGACCCGCCATATGCCGATGATTGTTGGGAAAGAATTATGCCTGTGGTGGCAAGGGGAAAATTTATAGGCCAAGATAGTGTTGTGGTAGCAGAACACGGACGAGAAAACAAACCTAACAACAACTACGGAAGCCTTGTCAGAACATCTGCAAAAAAATATGGGGATTCCTATATTTCTATCTATTCTATGGGTGTAACCAATGGCTAAAGCAATCTATCCTGGAAGTTTTGACCCTGTACATAATGGACATCTTGATATTGCAAATCGAGCTTCAGATTTATTTGAAAAAGTTATTATTGCGGTTTATGATTCGCCGCCGAAGAATGTGTTGTTTTCTACAGAAAAAAGGGTCAATATGATTCGAGGTTGTATTAGCAACCTGCCCAATGTGGAAGTAACTAGTTTCAGTAATTTGGCAACAGATTTTGCAAAACAGATGGGAGCGAAATTTATAGTAAGAGGATTGAGAGCGGGATATGATTTTGAATATGAATCAGAAATGTCTTTAATGTGGAGAAACCTGAATCCAGAAATAGACATTGTATGTATGATGAGTTCACTTCAATACCAATTTGTTTATTCTAGTAGGATAAAAGAGGTAGTCAAGCTAGGCGGAAAAGTCGACAGTTTAGTGCCTGAAAGAATTTCTACAGAATTGAAAAATGCTTACAAAAACAAGGAGTTGTAATGAATATTCATGAATTACTAGCGGACTTAAACGAATTATTGGAATCTACAAATAAAGTTCCTGGGATAAGAAACAAGGTGTTTGTTGATCATGAAAGATTAACAAATTTTGCAAATAAAATGAAAATATCAATTTCAGATAATATTGAAGAAGCTGAGGAGATTGTCAAGCAAAAAGAAAGCATAATAAAACAGGCACAACTCGAGTCTTCTAGAATCAAGAGCGCCACTGAAACTGAAGTCCAAGACCTTATAAACGCAGCAGAAATGCAAAAAAAAGAATTGGTCCAAGAATCAGAAATCGTTAAATCAGCACAGCAGGAAGCAATGCGAATAAAAAATGATTTGCAAAACGAATGTGAAGATATCAAGAAGGTGGCGGAAATGGAATCGTCTTCAATGATTGAGCAAGCAGAACTATTTGTGTCAGAAAGAAAAGAAGGCGCAAATCAATATGCTAAGGAAACCTTGTTTGAGCTAGAAGAGCGATTTTCCAAAATGTTAGGGCAAGTCAGGAAAGGATTAGATTCATTATCAGAGACTCAGGAACTAAAAGACCAATCTTTAGATAAAGTAGCTTGATCATTATTATTACCTAAGCCGATAATTCTATTAAATGTTTAATAGTTTATGCTTTTTTGTCTGACTCAGCAGAAGCAGTTGTTTCCTCATTAGTTGTAGCAGCTTCAGTTGCTTTGGTTGACTCAGCAGAAGCAGTAGTTTCCTCATTAGTTGTAGCAGCTTCAGTTGCTTTGCTTGACTCAGCAGAAGCAGTTGAAGTGGTATTGTCTTCGTTAGTTCTCGCAGCAGAACCTCTTTGATCAAATCCCCTTTGATCAGGGCCTCTTTGATATGTTTGCTTAATTACGAATTTATGACTACGATCAAATGGCACCATGCCTATTTGCCGGGCTCGTTTTATTGCTGTTGCCAAAGTTCTTTGGTGTTTTGCACAGACGCCGGATTTTCTTCTCGAGTCTATTTTTGACCCTTCAGACATATATCTTTGAAGTAGAGGGATGTCTTTGTAGTCTATAGAGTCTACCTTGTCGACGCAGAATTGGCATATCCTTTTTCTAACAAAGAATTTTGACCTTTGTCTACGGTTATAATTTCTATTTCCTTGTGGTCTATCGGTTGTTGTCAAACTTCATTAACTCCTTCGGTTACCAAGGTAAATCTTCTACATTTCCGCCAACTTCGGGAGCAGAAGTTCCTGTTTCGCTTTGATTTTGTGTAGCTTGGTCTGGGTTGTTTCTACTCAAGAATTGTATTTCATTACAATTAATTTCTAAAGAAGTTCTTTTTTGTCCTTCTTGGTCGGTCCATTCTCTACTGCTAAACCTTCCTTCGACAAACACTTTCATTCCCTTGACTACATATTGGTTACAGGTTTCACCGAGACGATTCCATGCGGAAACCCTAAACCATTCGGTTTCCTCTCTTTGCTCTCCCTCTGCAGTTGTATATCTACGATTAGTAGCTACACTAAAGGATGTTACTGGATTACCATTAGGTGTGTAACGCATTTCTGGGTCGCTTCCTACGTTTCCAATCAAGGTCATTTTGTTAAACATTGTCGATTTATCTCCAAAGTGAATATTTTAAATTCAATTTGTTTTTATTATAGAAAACCTTAATATTTCCTCTTGTCCGTTTAAGTTTTTGTTTAAAATGGATATTGAAGAGGGGCTTGTATTTAAATTGAACAAAACGTAATTGCCTTCGCTTTGATTCTTGATAGAGTAGGCCAATGACTTTACGCCAATATTGTCTTTTGCAGCTATTTGGCCGCCTTGTGATTCAATAAAGGTGCTTATTTCTTGTGCTCTATCATCCATTCGATCAGAAGTTATTTCTGGGCTAAACACAGCTAACAATTCGTATGAACGCAAATTTTCTTTAGGCAACGATAAAATCTCCAATTTATATTAACTAAGAAATTATATCACGGGAGTAATCCTACATACAAATCAACTGTAACTTTTTGAAAAACATTGAGTTTGTAATAAACTAAGCATATGAATGATGCTAGGTTTGAAATTTACCAGGAGTTCAATTAATGCCTTTTATTAGATTGGTATTATTTTGTGCTGATGTGGTACATGCTTTTATGTCTCAAAATGGCCCTTATATTGCTGCAGCAATTTCGTTTTATACTTTATTTGCGATATTCCCATTGCTATTAGCTGTAATATCAGTATTGAGTTTTATGATTGGTAGTAATGACACGGAATATGCAACAAAACTAGTTGAAGAAATAACGGACATTTTACCTATATCAAGTGATCTTATTTCCCGAGAGGTTTCTAATGTGGTCAAATCTAGGACTATTACGGGTGTAGCTGGAATATTAGGGCTATTATGGGCATCTACGGCAGTGTTCGCTGCGATAAGAAAAGGCATAAATTATCTGTGGGGTGTGACTAAGCCGCGGTCGTTTTTGAAGGAACGGTTAATAGATATAGGGTTGGCACTTGGTGCCGGTACAATTATGCTTTTCGTTATGTTTAGTTTACCAATCTTGATATTAATTGTTGATATTATAGGACTTGTTTTAATCGATATAAATTTCAATCAAGATTTAGTTTGGCAGGTTCTTACTGCAATAGTGTATTTTGCGACTACTAGTACAATATTCATTATGTTTTATCGATATCTACCTAATACAAAAGTAAATTTTTCTGATGTGTGGATTGGGGGATTAGTGGCAGCACTTGCTTTTAATTGCAGTAATTGGGGTTTTGTTTGGTATATGAGAACATTTCCATCAACTTATAATTTAATTTATGGTTCATTGGGTGCTGTTTTGGCTTTGTTGAGTTGGGTTTATGTATCAGCTTTAATTGTTTTAGTTGGAGCGTTGATTACTTCACGATATTCTAGATATGTAGGAAGTTTAGAACATGTCACTTTTAAGTCGGTGATAGCTGGGTTTTGGAGAGTTAAATTGAAAACTGTTGTGTTTAATGAAAACTAATAATTCTATTTGGGGTCAAATAACAAAAATCAGATTAGCATTCATTCTTGTTGGGCTCTGTTTAGGTTTATCATGCGGTGTATCTGGTGAAAAACACACGGAAACTGCTGTGCCTGAATCAAATAGTAACAATCAAATATCAAGCAGCGAAACAAATCTTGTAACAGATACTAATAGATTGAGTGTGCAAAATACTTATCGAGGCTCTACGGGACTTCCGCTGATAGCAGATATTGTTGATACAGCTAAGCTTGGAGTAGCGTCTATAAGCACAAAGTCTTTAGTAAAAGGATACTTCTATAATTTTGAGGATCAAGGTAACGGATCTGGTTTTGTAGTCCGTCCAGACGGATATATTGCCACCAATTATCATGTTGTTAAAGGTGCGACTGAAATTAAAGTTTATCTTCCAAATGGCGAGACATATGATGCTGAATTGATTGGTAGAGATACTGTTACCGACTTAGCCATTTTAAAGATAAAAGCTGAAGACCTTCAATATTTGCCTATAGGGGATTCAGATAGCTTGAGGGTTGGTGAGTGGGTAATAGCTATTGGAAATGCCCTGGCATTAAAGGGCGGTCCTACTGTTACTATCGGGATTGTTAGTGCTCTTGGTAGAACTATCAGGTCTGAGGAAGGTGACTTTTATGATCTTATACAAACAGATGCTGCTATAAACGAAGGAAATAGTGGAGGTCCTTTGTTAAATTTATCTGGGGAAGTAATAGGGATTAATCAGGCGATATTACGCCAAGGCAGAAGTTTGAGTTTTGCCGTTAGCGCAAATGTAGCTTCTCCCATTTTTGAAGATCTGATGTCAAACGGCTGTGTCAAACGGCCCCTTATGGGATTTGCTAGTGTTGACTTGACGCCAGCACTTGCTAATGAATTGGGAATCAGTGTTAAAGAAGGAATAATTGTTTCTTATATGCCTTCTGCAGGACCAGCTTATGATGCCGGAATTAGATTAGGGGATATAATAATCAAAATTAATCAAACCCCAGTCGTGGATGTTAAAGATTGGTTAACTAAATTATGGTCTTTAAAATCTGGTGATGAAGCTATTGTTACCTATATTCGAGAGGGCAAATCATACGAGACAAGTGTTGTATTGGGTAGTCGACCTTGTTAGTAAAATTAAAAATCATCTAATTTTTCTACTCCTATTAATATTTTTTGATCGCCAATAGTTATTTTCGTAGAGCTAACTTCAGACAGAGATTGTGCTTTTTCAATTTTTTCACACAAAGTCTCGGATTTAATGTAGCTGCCATGTTTGGTGATTACATTCTCTATCAAGTCTGATTCAGAGTACATCACAGTTATCTTGTCCGATATTTCAAGTCCTGCTTCTCGCCTGAGATTTTGAATGTTGTGTACGAATTCTCTAGCTATACCCTCCTGATAGAGTTCGTTGGATATATCTGTATTTAATACTACCGTGTAGCCCAGGTCTGACTTTGAAGAGTATCCTTCCTTATCAACGGTGGATGTTTTTAAGGATGTGGTAGCTATAGAGAATTTGCCAATTTTAACCTCGGTTTGTCCTTGTATAGAAGAATAAAGTGAAATTGGATCGTTTTCATCGATTCTAGATTTTATTTCGTTTATGTCTTTGCCATATTCGGGCCCGAGAATTGCGAGGTCGGGTTCAATTTTGAAATCCATGTAAGCTGATAATTCCTCGTGGTTTTGTAAGAATATAACGTCTTTGATATTTAGTTCTTCTTTTACTTCCAACTCGATTTCTTTTATTAGGTTGATATTTATCTTTTCAGGTACAATCACCTTTATTTCATTTAGGGGTTGCCTTACTTTTATAGATGCTTGGCTTCTGGCGCCCCTTCCTAAACTCGAAATTTTCATTGCTGTACGTATTGCACTTTGGAGTTCAGCATCTTTTTCGGTGTTGTCGTTGAACCGAGGATATTCTTCTAAATGCACGCTTGGTTTTCCCCATTTAGTTGATTTGGTCAAATTTTGGTAAATTGTCTCAGTGATAAAAGGAACTATTGGGGCAATAGCTTTTGCTAAAGTAACTAGCACGAAATAAAGAGTGTGGTATGCAAAATATTTGTCGCTATCAAATGGTGAATCTGTTCCAAATTTTCCTGGCTTCCAGAATCTTTTCCTGTTTCTCCTGACATACCAATTTGAAAGTAAATTAATGAATTCTTCAACTGCTATAGTCGCCTTGTCGGGCTCATAAATTTCTAACCTTTTAGCTATCTCTATGCATACACCTTTGGTTTCTGTAAGAATCCACTTATCCATTAAATTGTTAGACTCTGGTTCTATAAGGCTTTCGGGTGGAGTAAAGTCATCTAATATAGCGTAGTTAGTAAAAAAACTGTATATGTTCCAAAGAGGGATTATGGTCTGGCGTCTCACCTCATCAGATATTTTAGGGCCGAATCTCAGGTTGAATTCTGGATTTTGTCTTGAATATAGCCATCTTATAACGTCTACGCCGATGTCTTCTGCAGCATCGTCGAACCAGATGGCATTTCCTGAACTTTTATGCATTTCATCCCCAGATTCGTCCCGAACCAATGCGTAAGAGAATATGTTTTTAGTTGGAGTTTTACTTTCAAGGGCTGTTCCCATGGTTAAATATGAATAAAACCAATTTCGGAATTGGCCCGGGAAACTTTCAGAAATTAGATCTGCTGGGTACCATTTTTCCCAGTATTTTCTATCTGTCCGGTAATCTAAGGTAGAGAAAGCAACTATTCCTGCATCAAGCCAAGGATTCCCAACGTCAAGGATTCTAGTTCCAATCAACCCAGTTTTAGGATGTTTGATTTTGACTTTATCAATCCATGGTCGGTGTGGACTGTTTCCTTCAAATTCCTCCCAGCCTTCCACAGATAATTCCTTTAGTTCTTCTTTAGATCCCACAACATAAAAAGAGCCATCTTCAAAACTCCATATGGGTAGAGCTAATCCCCAAAACCTTTTTTTTGAAATCATCCAATCTCCCATGTTGTCGAGCCATTGATGTTCTCTTTCTTTACCCCAAGAGGGAACCCAATTGGTTTCTTCTACAACCTTCTTGATTTCAGCTCTCCAATCCATATTGATGTACCATTCATCTACTAATCTGAAAACAAGTTCATCTCCGGACCGCCAACAATGAGGATAAATGTGAGGATATAATTCGGAATGTAAAAGAAGGTCTTTAGCTTTTAAATTATCAATTATTAGGTCTACAGTTTGTGCATCAGTTGCATTTTTACCCGCCAACCAGTCGAATTCTTTGGTGAAATTGGTTTCCTCGTCGAGAGGAGCAATGCATACAAGGTTCTCTCTCATTCCTATTTTGTAATCAGCATCACCGCATCCTGGAGCAACGTGAACTATCCCTGAGCCTTCTCCTGCAACAACGAAATCGTTGCCAGAGGAATCTTTGCCACCATCAATAATTCTATGACACTTAATTGCATTAATTTGTTTTGATTGGAGGTCGAGTTTAGTGAAAGGATGTCCTCCTTCAATAGAAGATGCTTCTAATTCATCAAAAGGACCGTTATATTCCAACCCAACCAAATCTGAACCTTTTAATGTTTTCTCTATAGTGTATCCACCACGTTCGTTAAATATCTGTGAAATTGGCTTTAATTTGGGGACACCTTTTATCCACTCCTTTTCTGATTTAAATTCCTTTTCCAATCTAGGTGTGTTTAGGTTTTCTGCTGCAAGATAATATATATCTCCGCTAGAAAGTTTACACTTTAAGTAATCGAGATCTTTGTTAACGGCCAGGCAAACGTTTGAAGTCAGTGTCCAAGGAGTAGTTGTCCACACTAAAATATATTCGTTTTTGCGACCCTTTAATGGGAACTTTACAAAGACCGACTTGTGCGCAACTAATTTTCTTCCTTCAATAATTTCCATTTGTGAATATGAAGTGCCGGATCTGCCCGACCAAGGTACAACATCTGTACCTCTATATATTTTTCCATTCAAACTTAATTTTTTGAGAAAATCCCAAATTGCGTAATTGTTTTCGTCCGACATAGTGTAATAAGAATTATCCCAATCCATCCAATACCCTAGCCGAATTGATTGTTCTGTTTGAACCGCGGAGTATTTTTTAACTCTTTGTTTGCATAAATTCACAAATTTTTCTACTCCAAATTCTTCAATATCCTTTTTTGATTTAAACCCCAATTCTTTTTCAACTTCAACCTCAACCCAAAGTCCTTGGCAATCAAATCCATTTTGATAGCGTTGTTCATAACCTTGCATCGTATAGTATCTTTGAAAAAGATCTTTATAGGTTCTTCCCCAAGCATGATGTACGCCCATGGGGTTGTTGGCAGTTATGGGACCATCTATAAAAGAAAAGGATTTTTTAGAGTCGTTATTTCTGCTGATATATTTTGCAACTATAGTATTCTTGTTCCACCAATCGAGAATACCTCTCTCTAATTTTGCAAAATCTGGTTTGTTATCTACTAAATCAAACATTTATAAATATCCTTAGATTTATCAAACTATTTCGACCGACATAATTTATAATATTAAAAGATGATTGTGGCGATGCGG
>CAYPYC010000027.1:5470-10574 GCA_964414905.1 uncultured Dehalococcoidia bacterium | reverse complement strand
TGGAAACTTATCGTAGTTGGGTGTTAAATTACCCGATTATAAGTATAGAGGACGGATTTTCCGAGTATGATTGGGCTAGCTGGGCAGAAATGGTAGAGGCTTTAGGAAATCAAATACAAATAGTTGGTGATGATTTATTTACTACTAATCCTGACTTAATAGCCAAAGGAATAGAAGAAAATGTAGCTAATGCGGTTTTAATAAAACCCAATCAAATAGGTACTTTAACACAGACGATTAAAGCCACGCGAGCAGGTCAAAATTCTAATTGGGGGACCATTTTAAGTCATAGATCAGCAGAAACTGAGGATACTTCAATTGTTGATTTGGCTATTGGATTAAATGCTGGTCAAATAAAAACCGGTGCTCCAAGTAGAGGTGAAAGAGTTTCAAAATACAATAAATTATTGAGAATAGAACAGGACTTGGGCCCATCAGCAATTTATGGTGGCTTTCAAGCTTATGAAAAATATGATTCGATAGGTAGATAATCGTAGCATATAGGGAATAATATTAAATTGGATTTTAAATACATGGAGGTTTCATGACTACAAAAATAGGTATTAATGGATTTGGGAGAATTGGGAGGCAGGTATTAAGAGCAATCATTGAAAGGCATCCAAATTCTCTTGAAGTTGTCGCTATAAATGATTTGGGTGACACAAGTACAAATGCACACATGTTCAGATATGATAGCAATTATGGAATATACCCTGGGAAAGTAGATGTATCTGAAAAGGAAATTTGTATTGATGGGATGGCAATCAGTGTAATACAAGAACGTGAACCGTCAAAAATTAAATGGGGGGAGTATGGTGTTGAGGTGGTTGTGGAGTCTACGGGATTTTTTACGGATGCGGACAAAGCCTCAGGTCATTTAGAAGGAGGAGCGAATAAAGTTATTATATCTGCTCCAGCTAAAGGGGAAGATGCCACAATTGTGATGGGAGTCAACGAAGATGTGTACGATTCATCCAAGCATAATGTCATTTCTAACGCCTCTTGTACGACTAATTGTGTGGCTAATATGGTGAAAGTGTTAGATGATAATTTTGGAGTCCAAAATGCGCTGATGACTACAATACATTCCTACACTAATGATCAAAAAATACTTGACCAAGTGCACTCTGATTTACGCAGAGCTAGAGCTGCAGCGGTAAATATTATCCCTACTACCACTGGGGCGGCGAAAGCAGTAGGTTTAGTACTACCGCATTTAAATGGCAAAATTCATGGCATGGCTTTTAGAGTACCTACCCCAACGGGTTCAGTCACTGATTTGGTAGCAAATCTCAGTAAAAAAGTCACGGTTGAGGAAATAAATGATGCATACGCTAAAGCCTCAAATGGGAATTTAAGCGGAGTTGTTCAATATACTGACGAACCTCTTGTAAGTAGTGATTTTGTTCGGAATTCCAATAGTGTAATAATTGATGGGCTTTCCACAATAATTCTTGAAGATAAGATGGTTAAAGTGGTTGGATGGTACGATAATGAATGGGGGTATAGTTGTAGGACTGCTGATTTAGCGGAATATATATCAAGACGCTAAGTTAGTTTGAAGTTGCATTATTTGATAACCAATATTCACCAAGTTATAATTAAGTTCAAAATATGTTGATGGAGTTATAGAAATGGCTACACAAACGAAAGTTTCTTCAGGTAACAAAAATAAGGCTGCCACATGGACAGTAAAATCAGGTTTGGCTCAAATGTTGAAAGGTGGGGTTATAATGGATGTTGTTACAGCTGACCAAGCTAAAATCGCAGAAGATTCTGGAGCTGTAGCTGTTATGGCCTTGGAAAGAGTACCTTCTGATATAAGGAAAATGGGAGGCGTCTCCAGGATGTCTGACCCTACTAAAATCATCGAAATAAAAAAGGCTGTGACGATACCAGTTATGGCAAAGTGTAGAATTGGACATTTTGTTGAAGCACAAGTTTTGGAAGCGTTAGAAGTTGATTATATTGATGAGTCTGAAGTTTTAACCCCTGCTGATGAAAAATATCATGTAGATAAAAATGCATTTAATGTGCCGTTCGTATGCGGATGTAGGGATCTTGGAGAGGCTTTGAGGAGAATTGGTGAAGGTGCTGCGATGATTAGAACTAAAGGTGAAGCAGGTACAGGAAATGTTGTAGAAGCAGTGAGGCATGCTCGAACTGTTATAGGAGAGATACGCCAGATACAATCTATGACTGATGATATGTTAATGTCCAAATCCAAAGAATTAGGTGCGCCTTATGAATTGGTGAAAAAAGTCAGAGATACAGGTAAATTACCAGTAGTTAACTTTGCTGCTGGGGGAATCGCAACTCCTTCTGATGCTGCATTAATGATGCAATTAGGAGTTGAAGGTGTTTTCGTTGGTTCTGGCATCTTCAAGTCTTCCGAACCTTCTAAAATGGCTGAGGCTATAGTTAAGGCGACAGCTCATTATAATGATCCTGATATTATTGCCAATGTTTCTACTGGGCTGGGAGATGCTATGGCGGGTTTAGATATAGCAACCATGCCTGAAGACCAGCAACTTTCAACTAGGGGATGGTAATTGCCAAAAATTGGTATTCTAGCAATTCAAGGTGATGTTCAAGAACATACTTTAGTATTGAATCAAATTGGGGTAGAAGTTGCAGAAGTTAGATTACCTGATGAATTGGATGATTTAGATGGTTTGATTATTCCTGGTGGAGAGAGTACCACTATAATTCAGTTGATTGATTTATATGGATTGAGAAATCCTCTTATATCTAAAATTCAATCAGGAATGCCGACTTGGGGAACTTGTGCAGGCATGATTGTATTAGCGGGTTCTTTAATCGATGAAAGACCAGAACCCTTGCATTTAATGGATATAGAAGTAAGCCGTAACGCGTTTGGCGCACAGGTAGATAGTTTTGAATCTTTTATTCCAGTTAAACATATTGGAGACTCGAAAATCCGTGCTGTTTTTATTAGGGCGCCTGTAGTTACCAAGGTTGGCAAAAATGTGGAAATTATGGCTAAGTTAGATAATGGTATACCCGTTTGTGTTAGGGATCAAAACATGTTGGCGACCGCTTTTCATCCAGAATTAACTGAAGATAATAGAATTCACCAATATTTTGTCGATTTAGTAAACCAGAATATTGTTTCTTAAACTTTAAGTGAACATATATAAAAACATTTCTGATTACTTACTTAGTATTATCAATCGGTTTGATTTCAAACATAGACATGTCTTTAATATTGACACGATATGGAAAATAGATTCATTAGTTGCGAATAGCGCAATTTTGTTCATTTCGGTTTGCAGCAAATTCACAAAAAATTTTATAGAGACAAAAAATAATCAAAATGAAACAGAGTCGTTCGTAAAGATTAAAAAAATCGATGATTTAAACAATTGGCAAATATATGACATGATAGCTCCATATGAATCAGGCATGGGTTTTAAAACGACTATTTATAATGTAATGAACATTGCATCCCGTCGTGGAGCAAATAGCATAT
Organism: uncultured Dehalococcoidia bacterium; assembly: GCA_964414905.1. Classification (GTDB taxonomy): domain Bacteria; phylum Chloroflexota; class Dehalococcoidia; order Lucifugimonadales; family OSU-TB39; genus OSU-TB39. The sequence goes on along the minus strand of CAYPYC010000027.1, from coordinate 7,081 downwards.
CCGTACTAAGTAAATCAACTGAATTTGGTAGTCAACTAAAGTCTTTAGGGTTTTTGAAAATTCAAAAAACCTGGCTTTGTAGATTACAACCTGGAAATTTTCCAAACGTAGACTATTCAACGAAAAATATTATAAGAAAAAAGTTGCCTAGCGATGAATATAATATATTTGGTCTGTATACTTCCAATAAGGCGCAATCTAGGTATATTGCTCATACATTGAATTTCGAACAGTGGAAATCGCTAGTAGTGCATTTAAATATTGGATTTAAAGAGTTTGTCGTTGAAGAACATGGAATTTTGGCCTGTTGGTTTAGAGTTAAATCTGATTCTAAAGTTGTAAAACTTGAAATCTTGGCATATTCTAATTTGAATCATAGGATAATAGACTCGGTATTCCAAGTGATTTCTAGTTTCAAGAATCGGTCTATTTATGTTTTAATTTCTGTTGACGATATAAAAACAGAGGGTTTGGTATTAGAATATGGATTACAGGTAGTTACAGAGTACGAATTGAGTATAAAGTGGTTGGCTAAATTTGTTGATAATGGCAAAAAAATAAACTCAAGGATTGTTAATATCGGTTAACAAAATTGTAAGGTGTTCACAATAGATAATGAAAAAGGTTCTTATAAAGTAAAAAGCAAATGGTAAAAGCATCTGATAACGATATATATTCTTTGTTTTCTAAATTGCCTGACAGATTAATATCCCTTTTAACCACTAATAAGTATAGTGGTGATTTATTAGAAATCATTTTAGATCTTGGAAGAGAGCCAGAGGCTAGATTTTCGAAAGAAACAGTTGTTTTCACATCCTTAGGGCATACTACTGAAGCAGATATCGAATATGTAGTATCAAATATTGGTGAGTTTGGAGAAGACAATAGAGCTGGTATTGAGAGAACTCTACATAGAATTTCTGCCTTTAGGAATAGAAAAAATCGTATTGTAGGATTGACTATAAGAGTAGGAAGGTCAGTACAGGGAACAATCAAAATAATAGAAGATTTGGTCGTACAGGGGAAAAGTATTTTACTGTTAGGTAAACCAGGTGTTGGGAAAACCACAATGTTGAGGGAGGTTGCTAGGGTTTTAGCGGATGATACTGACAAAAGAGTTGTGGTTGTAGATACTTCCAATGAAATTGCTGGTGATGGAGACATACCGCACACAGGTATTGGGAGGTCTAGGAGAATGCAGGTCCCTACTCCTTTATTACAGCATTCTGTCATGATTGAAGCTGTTGAAAATCATATGCCGGAAGTAATCATCATCGATGAAATTGGTACCGAATTAGAAACCAATGCTGCCCGTACTATTGCAGAGCGTGGGGTACAGCTTGTAGCAACTGCCCATGGGAATACGATTGATAATTTGATATTGAACCCAACGCTTTCAGATTTAATAGGCGGGATTCAATCTGTCACATTAGGAGATATTGAAGCAAAGAATCGCAAAACCCAGAAAACTGTACTTGAGAGGAGAAACCCTCCAACATTTGATATTTTGGTAGAAATACAAGATTGGCATCAAGTAGCAATCCATAATGATGTTTCTTTAGTAGTAGATCAAATGTTACGAGGAAACGAAACGGCTGTTGAGATGAGATC
>CAYPYC010000027.1:0-5460 GCA_964414905.1 uncultured Dehalococcoidia bacterium | reverse complement strand
GAAGGAGGCACCTTTGGAAGCCCACCACCTTTTACGCGGAAACGCCCCGTTCGTGGTGAAAAAAAATATGAAGGAATCTGGACAAATAAATAGGACAGAATTACTCCGTAAATCTCCTTTAGGTAATAAGTCTGGGACAAAAATGTCTAGGCCCAGTATAAACCAAAATGACCGTCTAATTAAGTCTGAAATTGGTATGGAAAATATGATTGAAAATCAACAGGAAACCAAAAAAGTATTCCCTTATGGGGTCAACAGAGGAAAAATTGAACAGGTAATTAAGTCGCATAATCTGCCTATTGGTATAGTTTCTAATATAGAAGAAACAGATTATATATTAACCACAAAAAATTTTTATAGAAGAAGAACAAAATTGCTAAGAGATGCTGAAATAAAAGGTAAAACAGTTTATGTATTAAGAAGAAATGCTTTAGCTCAAATACACCAATTCTTCAAATCTCTAACAAAAATCAATTTGAATCAAAATTCAAATAAAAACTTGAATTTAGTTGTAAACGAAATGGAAAAAGCTGTAAAAAATTTAAATGAAGGTGAAACATCTTCTGAGCTAAGCCCGCAGTCTAGTTATATAAGACGCATACAACATCAGATAGCAGAACAACATGGGTTAGGATCTTCTTCGAATGGAGTTGATCCAGATAGAAAGGTAGTATTATATAAGCGCTCAACTCATAGAAAGCTATAAAGTAAATCATTGTATAGGGAAAAAATTAAATGTTTATTTCTTTTGAAGGAGTTGATGGGAGTGGTAAATCCACACAGATAAACCTTCTTAAAATCGAGATTGAAAAAAAGGGTTTCGAATGTGTTGTACTCGAAGAGCCTGGAACGACTTTAGTAGGGATTGAAATTAGGAAAATTCTCAAGGATTATGAAAAAGTAGGAGAACTAAGTTCCATTACAGAACTATTTCTTTTTGCTGCTAGTAGGTCTGAATTAGTTAATAAAGAGATAAAGCCTGTTTTGACCAAGCAACGAACGGTGCTTATAGCAGACAGATTCATTGATTCCACATTAGCATATCAAGGGTATGGAAGAGGATTTGATATTGATAAAATTAATTACATCAACAATATTGCTACACAGTGTATAAAGCCAGATATAACATTTTTGTTAGATTGTTCTCCATCTCAAAGTATCAGTCGAATCAACAAATCTAGAAGGCCTTCGAAGTTAAGTCAAGATTTATCGGTTGATGCAATTATAAGTAAAGATAGATTCGAATCGGAGGGATTGGATTTTTATCAAGCAATTCGATCAGGCTACTTGGAAATAGCAAAATTGGAACCTAAAAGATGGAGGGTGATCAATGCTGAGCTTCCAGTAACGCATATAGCATCTGAAATATGGGGTATAACCAAAAATTTGATTTAAGAAAATTAATTTTGCAATATTAAATTTACCAGAATTTCCAGTAGGAATTTTTCTTGGGCTTTGGCATATTCATAATAAATTGTCCTGTATTTGAAGATCCATCTATTATGGATTTAGGGTTCTCGGAGAACAATTTCGAAGCAATATCTTCACCATGTGAACTAGAAACTTCTTTAAAAGCAGATGACAATATTGGTAATCTTGGACCAGTAGGCCTATGTGTATCTGAAGCAAATGTATGAACTAGTCCCTCTTTTAGGTATCTTTGGGTCAAGTTTTTAGCCTTTTTGCCAAAAAGACCCAGGATACTACCAGCTGTGAATTGTGTTAACATGCCTCGATTAACAAATTCGTTTAAAATAGAAGGTGTGTTTTGAAATAATTCAAGTCTTTCAGGGTGTGCCAAGACTGGTGTGTATCCTTTTAGCTGGACATCAAATAATATTTTTTCAATAAAATTGGGTTTTCCAAAAAAAGGCAATTCAATCAGGGCATAGTTAGTTTGATTTAGAGTTAAAGATGTACCATTAGACAAGGCTTCGGGTAAATCTAAGCTTATATGGTTTTCCATGCCTAGAGCTATTTCAAGGTTAATGTTTTCAGTTTTTAGCCGTGATTTGAATTCAGAAAATAGTTGTTTTAGCTTGGATATTGAATGGTTTTCTGTGACGTCTTTATGGTGCGGAGTACAAATCATCTTTATAGTCCCATCATTCTGGGCAACTCGCGCCATTGCAACACTATCGTCCATTTCATGTGGCCCATCATCTATATTTGGTAAAATATGTGAGTGGATATCATACACGATCTATTTGGATTAGGCTGATTTTATTAAATTGGAGTAAACAAGGTTTGTTTTCGTAGCAGCTGTATTCCAACTCAACTTGTTAGCTTGAACAGTTGCTTTCTGTCCCATATTCGCTCTTAAAATAGGATTTTTGAGCAAAATTTCTAAACGCTCAGCATAATGTTCTGGACAGTTCCATGGTATTAAATAACCCGATGTCCCTTGCTCTATAAATGTTTTGGCTCCACTGTTACGGCTAGTTATAACCGGTGTCCCACAAGCCATCGCTTCGAGGGCTGCTAGACCAAAACTTTCATAATATGAAGGCATTACAAGTACGTCTGCAGCACTCATGTAGAGAGGCATTTTATTGTGTTGGATGTTACCTAAGAATTTAATTTTTTCACTTAGACCTAACGCTTTAATTATGGTTTGCAGTCTTTGAAATTCCCTTTGGTTATTCAGATAATCACCAGCTATCAGTAAGGTTATGTCTGCATTATTTTCAATTTTATAGATTGCAGATATCAATATGTCTAATCCTTTTAATGGCTCCAACCTTGCTACAGCTAAAATGATTTTCTCAGAGTTTAATCCTAAATGTTTTTTGGTTTTATATTTGTCTTTTGGTTTGAACAAATTTAAGTCTACTCCAGCAGGAATAACATTAAGTTTGTCAGTTGGGATATTATAAATATCTTTTATCGTGTCGGCCTCATCTTGGGTAGAAATTATTATAGAGTCAGAATTTTCTGCCATGGTATATTCAACATGTAAACGATCATTAGTCTCGTATTCGCCAACTCTTGCCAACATCTTTTTTTGAGCCAAAGTGTGAAAAGTTGATACATGGGGGATTTTCCATTTGCTACTTAGTGATAACCCGACGGACCCCGACAACCAATAATGAGAGTGCATAATATCGTATTTTATGGAATGCTTTGACACAAAAGTTTCTATAGAATCTTCCACATCAGACAGATGTTCGAAAGCATCATTTTTTTCAACATTTTCTGGAATGCCATCCACATGTATGACCCTAAGAGTTGGTGAGATCTTTGTTATCTTACTGTGGTGAGATTTATGAGATTTTGTGAAGATATCAATAGAACACTTATTATCCGAAAGTTCTTTGTATAAACTTTCAATATATACGTTCATCCCGCCTGAGTGTTTTTCGCCAAGGTCGTTTACGGGACATGTATGAATTGATAATACCGCTATTTTTTTAAACAATCTATTTATCCGTTATTTTATTATATCCTACTAATATTTGAATCCGATGACATTTTATTTTCAGGTTGTTTTTGCATTTAATTCTAAAGTCACTATTTACTTATAGTAACAGTAAAAATATCCACATCCTCGGCCCCTAAGTGATATTTGTATTTTTCCTTTCCTTTAAGAAAATTAAATTCTTTTTGTCCTGATGATATTGCATATTTAATTGCAAATGCGGTGTTTAAAAGTCCCACGCTGTATTGTGAAAATGAAGGGTCGAAACCGCTGTTATATAGCAAAAAGGATTCCTCGGATTTCAATATAAAATTAGTGGCAACACTTTTATTGTCCAAAATTAAAGAATGTAAAATTAGCATCTCATTGCAAATAAGGTGGTCTGAGATATTTTTGAAAAACATTTCTCTTCCAGGGTTCCAGAAATCAAATTTTTCTTCACTGCTTAATTTATGGAGTGTAATGAAATGTTGCAGGCACGATTCATGTATTTCTTTGCCTTTACATATATGTATTTGGTAGTTTGTTTGTGATTCCAATCTTTTAATTTTGCGTTTTAATTCATGTCTGTTTTTTTTGGACAGTTTTGATAAATATTCATCCCAATTTTCAGTTAAAAGTAAAGTTGGTGTTGAGTTTTCAGAAAACAGCTCTACTTTGTTTTTTTCAACTTCAAAAATACTAGGAAGATAACATAGTGTTGGCGAATTAACTGGTATTGAATTAAGCTCGATTCTATCCCATGATAGCTTATTGAGATGATTGTAGAGTTGTTCGAAGAAAATAACTTCTTTACCCTCAATTACTATGAAATCTCTATAATCATATAAGTCTTTATCGCCAATGAATGTAATGGTTTTGTCTTTGATTGAAAGTGGGGCTATGCCAATCAAATGTTCATTTTCATATATTTCAATTATTTCAATTGAAGCATGGTTATCAATATATTTGTGCCAAGCTTCATTCCACCAACTAGTAAGGAACACGGTTGGATTAGAAGATTTTTTAAATACTTGATCCCAATGATATTTAATGTCAGTAAAATTGTGATGAGTTAGAATTTTTATCAATGCAACACGTCTTGATTTGAAGCCAATATTTCCTTGAACAAAGCATTTTCCGGCATATCACCTCTAATCGCATGAGTAACAAATTTCGCATCCATTTTATTTATTCCTCTCATAGATATACACATATGAGTGGCTTGCAATAACACCTCGACCCCCTTTGGATTTATCGTTTCATATATGGTTTTAGCTATTTGTGCTGTTAACCTCTCTTGAAGTTGCGGCCTTTTACTCAGGATATCCACGCATTCCGCGAATTTGCTTGCTCCAGCTGTTCTAGATTCTGGGATATAGCTAATATATGCCTTCCCAAAAAATGGCAAAAAATGATGTTCGCATATAGAAGAGAACTCAATATTACTCAGAATAACTAAATCTTGATGACTTTCTTGGAAAGCATTTTCGAAACAAACACTAGGATCCTTGTTTATCCCTGAGAATAACTCTGAGTACATATCGGCTATTCTTGTAGGGGTGTTTTGTAGGCCTTCCCTATCAGAATTTTCTCCTATAGCTGAAATTATTGAAGCGATAGCTTCAGATATTCTCTCTTTGTCTATCATATAGGTTTTATTATACTGGATTGAACCATCAATTAATTGTGTTTATTGCAAGCAAATTTATATTTGTAGTTGTAAACTATGGTTATAGGTTATAGCGTTTAATTCAATTTCCAATTTGGAAAAGCATAAATGGCTATGAAATTAATACGAAGAGTGAGGGTTATTGGAGGGTTTTTATGGATCAACGTTTCGTCAATGAAATCAAACAAGAGCTTTCAAAAAATGAGGGTGGAGATTTAGGGTATGTAGCATATTTGTCAGCTTTGGGTTTAATAAATGAGGTTGACCCAACGATTTCTCGGTCAATCGTGAATGAAATAAATGATCAACGTTCCAATATTAAGATGATTGCAAGTGAGAATTATTGTTCTCTACCTGTACAATTAGCTCAAGCTAATTTACTAACGGACAA
>CAYPYC010000026.1:0-10660 GCA_964414905.1 uncultured Dehalococcoidia bacterium | reverse complement strand
TTGTAGGAACTCAAATACCTCAAGCAGTTGGTGCTGCTTTGTCAGCAAAAATCAAAGGTACAGATGACATTGTTATTGTTTATTTCGGGGATGGTGCTTCAAGTGCAGGTGATTGCCATGAAGGAATGAATTTCGCATCTATACATAAATTGCCGATCATTTTTTTCTGTGAAAATAATGGCTTTGCTATTTCTGTACCACTGAATCAGCAAATGGCCAACGACAATGTCGCTTCGAGAGCCCAAGGATATGGCTTTCCTGGGATTACCATAGATGGTAACGATGTAAATCTAGTCTACGAAACAACTAAATTAGCTGCTATAAGGGCAAGAAATGGAGAAGGCCCAACTTTGATAGAAACTAAAACTAATAGGTTTTTGCCACATACGAGTGATGACGATCATAGTCGCTACAGAAATTTAGATGACCTTTCCAATAAAGAAGACCCAATTGAAATATACAAAAGGTTTTTGATAGACAACAAATTGTTAACAAATGATATGGACGAGACGCTGATTTCACAAATCAATCAAGAAGTTGATTCTGCAACTGAGTATGTTGAATCCCTGCCTTATCCAAATATAGATACATTTTATTCGCATATTTATAAAACTGACGAATAATTTTAATTAGGAGAAACTCCAATCGCCATTATAACCTTGCTTGAATCAATCAGATTAGCTATGTACGAAGAACTAAAACGTGATTCAGACATAGTGATATTAGGAGAAGATATAGGTAACAGAGGAGGAGTTTTCTTAGCCACAGATGGTTTCATTGATGAATTTGGGGCACAAAGAATAATCGACACCCCATTAGCGGAGTCTTCTATAGCAGGTATAGCACTTGGTGCAGCCTTAAATGGGATAAGACCGATAGCGGAAATACAGTTCGCTGATTTTATTTGGCCTGCTATTAATCAAATTGTAGGAGAAGCATCTAAGGTCCATTACGGTACATTCGGCCAACTTAATGCCCCAATCGTTATAAGAACGCCATTTGGAGGTGGAGTGAAAGGAGGATTATATCATTCACAAAGTATCGAAGTGATATTTTCTCATACACCTGGACTCAAAGTGGTAATTCCATCAACTCCATATGATGCTAAAGGATTACTCAAGAGTGCTATAAGAGATGATAATCCTGTAATATTTTTAGAGCATAAGCATACCTACAGATCAGTAAAAGGTGAAGTACCAAACACTGATTATACAATCCCTATCGGAAAAGCAGATGTTAAACTTAAAGGAGATGACTTAACGATAATTAGTTATGGACTTATGGTGCGTTATTGTATAGAAGTGGCTATTTCTATGAAAACACAAGGCATCAATTTAGAAGTAATAGATTTGCGTACTTTGAGACCTTTAGACGTGACAACCCTTGTAGAATCAGTTAAAAAAACCGGTAAATGCCTAGTAGTACAAGAAGACACGCAAGCCTACGGTATAGGAGCCGAAGTAGCTTCATGTATTGCTGATTTGGCCTTTGAATACTTAGATGGCCCTGTAAAAAGACTTTCTGGTCCTGAAGTTCCTCCTATGCCTTTTAGCCCAAGCTTAGAAGATGAATTTATGTTGAACGAAGAAAAGATAGAGACAGCTGTAAAAGCTCTACTAGATTATTAATAGGTTATTTAATATATAGCATGGATATAAAATTACCAAAAGTGGGAGAGTCCATTACTGAAGCCATTATAACAAAATGGATGAAATCGGTAGGAGACAACGTGAAAAAATATGAGTCTTTGGCTGAAATAGTTACCGACAAAGTAACTATGGAATTTCCATCTCCAGTTAACGGTATTATTACCGAAATATGCTTCCCTGAAGGAAGTACAGTCATGATTGAAACGACAATACTTAAAATTGAAACTAGTGAAGATGTGATTGAAGATCATAATTCTCCCTCAATAGAATCAAGCCTTGAACATTTAAGACATATAGGTACATTTTCCAAAGAGATTGCTCCAGTTGGACCAACAGGCTCAGCAAACGTATCACAACGTAACCCTACCGACCTAAATATCCGTAAATCGAATCAAAAATATTCTCCAATTGTTACTAAATTAGCAAAACAACACAATATCGATCTTTCTTCTATATGTGGTACTGGACAAAACGGCAGAATAACCAAAGGTGACATAGAAAAAGAAATAGCAAAAGGAGCTACCAAAAGCGGTTCTCTCCACGAAAATCAGCCAAATGATAAACTTATTAAACTGACACCGATTCGCAAAATAATAGCAGAAAATATGTTGCAAAGTTCTAAAGAAATTCCAGAAGCATGGACACTAATAGAAGTTGATTTGTCTCAATTAGTAGAACTTAAAACGACTATCAATTCGAAATCTGATGCTAAATTTACTTATATGCCATTTATAATGAGAGCAATAGTGAAATCAATAACAAAAAATCCAATTATAAATTCCCAATGGGTGGATGATGGTATATTGATAAAAGATAAAATAAATCTCGGGTTTGCAGTTGCCACTGATTTGGGACTTCAGGTTCCAGTTATCAAATCAGCCAATCAATTAAATATATCCGAGTTAGGTCAACACATAGGAACCTTAACTGATAAAGCAAGAAATAACACTTTAGATTTAACCGACGTAACCAATGGCACGTTTACAATAAATAATACTGGAGCTTTAGGATCGATAATAGGAAAGGCAATAATATACCCGGGGCAAGCCGCTATCATTAATACCGAATCTATTCAAAAACGACCAGTAATCGTCGATGATAAAATACAGATAAGAGCAATGATGAATCTTTGTTTAACTTTTGATCATAGAATAATGGATGGAGCAGAAGCATCTAAATTCATGAATGATGTAAAGTTAGAATTACAAAAAATCCACGATGATTTCATAAATTGATGATAACCTAATCAGGTAAGTTTTAGCATTCGGTGTAAATAATGGAAAGCAGTTGTTTGAATTTAGATTTGGGAACAACTAGTTACGAAAACGCAATGAATTTACAATCTAAGTTGCACCAAATGCTGCAAAGAAAGAAACTTCCAAACGTCCTTCACACCCTAGAACATCCTCCCATAATAACAATTGGTAAAACTGGTTCAAAGCAAGACTTCAAAATATCAACTGAAGCTATTTTAGATGCCAACGTCAAAATAATTAAAACGAATAGGGGAGGTAAAGCTACATACCACGGTCCGGGACAATTAATAACCTACCCGATAATTAACCTAAGGGAACTGAGGCTTGGTCCTCAAAAATATATTTTTAAAATCGAAGAAACTATAATAAAAACTTTAAATGAATTTGGTGTTAATGGTAATCGATCTATTGGCAATCCAGGGGTGTGGGTTGAGGATTCTAAAATAGCCGCAGTTGGGGTTAAAATTAGTGAAGGAATCTCCAGCCATGGATTCTCAATTAATTTAACAACCAACCTTTCATATTTTGATTTTATTGTACCGTGTGGGATACCAGACAAAAGTGTCTGCTCACTGTATTCACTAGGAATAAAATCAATTGATTCAAACCACTTTAGAGAAAGATTGATTAAAAATTTTAGCTTCGTTTTTAACTTACCCGTCAAAACATGTTCGCCTAATGAAATCGAACATATGTATAACATAAACATAATATAACTTGCGCCTTCTCAGTTTGTTAGATAACATCCGATTAAGATAGTTTCTATGCAAAATAACAAAGATTTTCTCTCCATAGCCGATTTGCCCATCGATCATGTAAATAATCTGATTGATAGAGGCTGTTCATCAAAAACAAAACCTAATCAGAATATTCTAAACAAAAAGAATCTGGTGTTACTTTTTGAAAAACCTTCTTTAAGAACTAGAGTAAGTTTCGAAATTGGCATAAGACAATTTGGGGGAGAATGTATATACCTCAACAAGGAAGATGTAGGAATGAACAGCAGGGAAAATGCCAATGACATTGCAAAAGTTTTGGATAGATGGGCAGATGGGATTATAGCAAGAGTTTTTGAACATTCAACCCTAATAACATTGGCAGAAAATACAACTATTCCAGTTATAAATGCCTTATCTGATCAAGAACACCCATGCCAATCTATTGCAGACTTAATGACAATGAAAGAACACAAAAACAAATTGGAAGGATTGAAGGTGGTTTTTGTAGGTGATGGAAACAACGTTGCTGCAAGTTTAAGCATGGGTTGTGCTTCAGTAGGAGCAGATTTTATACTATCATGCCCTTCAGGATATGAAATCCCACAAGATTTATGGTCAAATGCAAAAAAAAGGGCTGCGGTAACAGGGTCTAAATTAGAGATAATTAATGATCCAAAAATAGCCGTTTCAAATGCTGATGTTATTTACACCGATGTATGGGTATCCATGGGTCAAGAAGACGAAACAAAAAACCGAATAGATCAATTCAGCCAATACCAAGTAAACCATGAATTAATGCTGTTAGCAAACAAAAATGCAATATTTATGCACGATATGCCTGCACATGAAAACGAAGAAATATCTATAGGAATGTTGGACCATCCTCAATCAGTTGTATTCGACCAAGCAGAGAACCGATTACACGCTCAAAAAGGTATTCTCTCTCATATATTCACAAAAACAAATTAAATCTTGAATTTGAACCAATTTGGTAAATATTGCATTGAATAACTCCAATTCCTTACCAGTAATTAGCATAATAGGAAGACCTAATGTAGGTAAATCTACCTTATTCAATAGAATATTGGGCCAGAGAACTTCGATTATTTCTCAAGTGCCTGGTACCACACGAGACCGAGTTAGCTCAAAAACCAATTGGGGTGAAAAACAATTTGTATTAACCGATTGCGGTGGCCTTGTTGAAAATCCCGATAATCTTATGGCTGACTTAGTCAACGATCAGGTGACAGCTGCAATAAATCAATCGGATGTTGTAATAATGCTAGTCGACGCTAACGAAGGAATTACCCCAGGAGACTTGTTAGTTGCAGATGTAGTGCGGAAAATAAAGGCAAATGTGGTAATAGCTGCTAATAAGTCAGACAATGAAGAACGGAGTCAATTATCACATGTGTTCAACGAACTAGGCTTAGGTGAACCAATACAAATAAGCGCTTACCACAACTTAGGCATAGAATCTTTGATGGCTAAAATAGTATCTTTATTCCCACTTGAACAACATATTGATGAAGATGACACTACTTGCCGACTTTCAATAGTAGGTAGACCCAATGTTGGCAAATCAATGTTGTTGAATGCTATCGCTGGATCTGAAAGGTCTATCGTAAGTCCAATTGCGGGTACAACCCGTGACACGATAGATACCCTTATGACCTATCAAAACAACAACATATTGATTTTGGATACAGCTGGCATAAGAAGAAGAGGCAAAATATCTCATGGAATCGAAAAATATAGCATGTTAAGAACACAAAATGCTATATCCAACTCAGATGTGTCTATTTTGATGATAGATATATCTGAAATCGGCACCAATCAAGATTCTCATATAGCAGGATATATAACCGAATCTTTAAAAGGGATTGTTATAGCAGTTAACAAATGGGATTTATCTCATAAATACGGTATAACATCAGAATCCGCAACACGATTATTGAAACGTAATTTTAAATTTCTTCATCATGCACCAATATGCTTTATTTCAGCAATGAATAACACAGGGATAAATAATTTAATTAATACTAGCGTTAATGTTTTTGATGAATATAAAAAAGTTGTTCCAAACCTAGATTTGAAATACACGATAATGAACTCGGTCTCGGCTCACCAACCATCAACTTCAGGCAGGAAAGCAGTCAAAATCTATGGTATTAAACAAATCTCAACTAAACCTCCTTCGTTTGTTTTATACGTTAATAATCCTGAAGAAATTCATTTTTCGTATAAAAGATATTTAGAAAATGCTTTAAGAAATGAATTCGGATTTGAAGGAAGTCCATTATTGCTTGATTATAGAAAAAACTACTATAAACCTAAATAAACATCCATGAATGTACATATATATATATTGATTGCCACCATCAGTTATTTAATTGGTGCAATTCCGTATGGTTTGATAGTTGGACTTATCAGTAGAGGTATTGATATAAGAAACCACGGCAGCGGTAGTACAGGTGCTACAAATGTTTTACGTACTTTAGGTGTACCCCTAGCTTTAATAGTAGTCATATTAGATGTATCTAAACCCATAATAGTTATATTTATTGCTAGTTTCTTTATAAACGGAGAGCCTTTAATTAAAGCAATTGCAGCAACATTTGTTACATTAGGTCATATTTGGCCAATATACGCAAAATTCAAAGGGGGAAAGGGTATACTGACAGGAATCGTAGGATTGATTATCTTATCACCCTTATCTGGCGTACCGTCCCTTATATTGGCTGTGTTAACAATATCAGCGTTCAAAATTGTTTCTTTAGGGTCAATTGTAGGTACGGTCGCAAGCCTTGTCTCTATCCTATTTCTATACCAAATTGGGCAAGAAAAAAATATAGAATATGTAGTTTATGTAATAATCGGTTCTATTATTATTATATTCAGGCATACTGATAATATAAAAAGACTACTTAACAAAACAGAACCTAAAATCGGCAACCGTGCTAAAAAAGAAAAACATGAAAATTAGGAACAACTTGATATGACGAAAATAGCAATTATAGGTGCAACTACATGGGGCACAACTCTATCTATTGTGTTTGGAAATGCAGGCTATGAAATTAATTTATTAACTAGAAGTAAAAAAGAAGCATCGATAATTGACACTGAAAGAGAAAATACAAAATTACTACCAGGATTTAAGCTACCATCAAACGTAAACATAAGTTACTCTCCCAAACAATGTCTTGAACATGCAGATATGTTGGTTTTTGCAATACCGTCGAGGCACGTACGGGCAAATGCACGAATTATTAGTGAATACATAAATTCTTCCACCATAATTACTACTGCTAGCAAAGGACTTGAAAGTCATTCTGGGAAACGAATTAGTGAAGTCATAAATGAAGAATTTAAAGACATTAAGCTTGAAAATCCTGTATGCGCATTATCTGGTCCAAATTTAGCGCTAGAAATCGCTAGCGGAAATCCTGCTTTATCTGTATTAGCCTGTCCCAAAATCGAAACAGCACAAAAGGGTCAGTCTATGATAAATTCTTCAAAATTCAGAGTATACTCAAACAGCGATATAATAGGTGTTGAATTAGGCGGTGCACTGAAAAATATTATAGCGATTGGTTCTGGCATATGTGACGGACTGGACTTTGGCGTAAACGCAAAAGCAGCTTTTATAGCAAGAGGCCTATCCGAAATAGCAAGACTAGGTGTATCAGCAGGAGCTGACCCAATAACTTTTTCCGGTTTAGCAGGCATGGGAGACCTAATAGCCACTTGTTCCAGTAAATTAAGTAGAAATCATACGGTTGGAGTTCTACTTTCAAAAGGTAATTCCCTAGATGAAATATTATCTAGCATGAACCATGTTGCTGAAGGCATAGATACGACTAAAGCTGCATTGTTTCTGTCTAAAAAGTTCAACGTAGAGATGCCAATCACAGAAGGGATTCATTCCATACTTTTCAATAATAAACCAATAACAGAAGCTATAAATGAATTAATGGAAAGAAGTCCCCAATTAGAACATTGGGTTTAAGTCAAAGCAAGAATTGATCGAATTCGTACATAACGCAGGATACCGCAGCTATACCAGCAGTATCTGACCTTAATATACGTTTTCCTAAAGATACGGGTTTCACACCAATATTTTCAGCATATTGTATTTCATGTGACTCAAATCCACCTTCAGGCCCCACAATAATATTTATCTCTGATATGTTGTTAGATGTATCATTTGACATGATTGACAAATGACTCTTTATATCCTGAATTTCTTCTTCTTCCCACAATATAATTGATAGATCCTGATTAATCCCAGACAATTCATTAAAGTATTTAATTTCCGATAACTCAGGTAATAATACTCTTCCTGATTGTTCAGCTGCTTCACGTATAATTTTTCTCCATCTAAGACTCTTTGTTGAAATCGAACTAGAAGTCATTCTCGGTATTGTCCTTGATGTTACCAAAGGTACAAATTTAGCAACTCCCAATTCTGTACATTTTTGCAGAATATATTCGAATCTCTCTGCCGATTTCAAAACACTCTGAAACAGTGATATTCTTATTGCTAATTCAGTTTCGATTTTGGTTTTTTCTAATATTTGACCATATATTTTCTTGCTATTTACATTCCTCAACTCAGTCAAATATTCGTGGCCACTATTGTCAAAAACTATTACAGAATTACCATCTGTTAATCGTAAAACTTTACAAATTTGATGTCCAATATCTTTTTCAAATGTAATCACATTTTTTTCTATTCTCTCTTCTGAAACGTAAAATCTATGCATTTTTAATTTCTTAAACTTAATGCAACCCAATCAGCTGTACTTAGTCTAGATAAAACACTCAGGTTTAATTCTTTGAACTTATTTATTATTTCGGATTCATTGATATCTAAGAAACCCGATACTATTAGATGTCCTCCAGGCTTAAGATGTTCTGTAATTTCTATTGATAGATCTAATATGATTTTACTAGATATATTTGCCACAATAATGTCATTGCTATGTTTGCTCATGTCTTTATTTGGAATCGATCCGGTCAAAATCGATACGGACTTACTAATTCCATTAATTTCTATATTTTCCATAGCTACTTTTATTGCTGTTTCATCATTGTCTATACCAATGACTTTTTCTGAACCCATTTTTGCACTTGCGATTGAAAGAATTCCTGAACCACATCCTAAATCCAATATTGCATCTTCTGGTTTAACTAATATTTCCAACATTTCTAAACACATACGTGTGGTTGGATGATGACCTGTTCCAAAAGCCATTCCTGGGTCTAATTCTATAATTACTTTTCTATCAACTTCCTTGGAATTTAACCAACTAGGGACAATTGCAAGTGTTTTTCCAATTTCTAAAATAGAAAAATGTTTTTTCCAAGATTCATGCCATTCCTTTTCATCTACAACACGTTTAGACAATCTAGAAACCACACCAACATGAGATAGCAATCTAACTCCAATATCTATTTGATTAAAAATAATCTCAAAATTAGTTTCAGTATTAAGATAAGTTCTCACCTTAGTTGCATTATTTAAATGTCCAGAATTTTCTTTTACATTTTCTAAAACAACACCATTTTTGGAATATCTGTCAAAAATTTGCACCAAAGGGTCAATCAATTCACCATCGGCAACAACACTCAATTCTATCCATTTCAATTTAAACTCCCAGATAATTCAGATTCCAAATATCCTACACCAATATATAAGATAAATTAGTTCTAATTGCCTAGTTTATCTTTAATCTTATTAATCCAAGTATCATCGTTTTGTATACTGTCATTACTTTCAGTCATGCTTGAAGCAAGTTGTTTCAACAGTTCTTGTTGTTCGAAAGTTAAATTATTTGGCGTCTGCACTTTTATATTTACTATTTGATTTCCTTTTCTGCTAGGTTTATAAATATCTGGAAATCCTTCCCCTTTAATAATTACCTTTGTATTTGATTGAATCCCCCTAGGAATTTGAATCTCACGCTTACCCTTCACAACAGGTACTATCGTTTTACCGCCTAGAGCAGCTAAAGCTACATTAATTTTATGGTCAATCAATATGTTATTATCACTCCTATTAAATAAATTATGTGGTTTGATTTTAATTTTCAAATCAAGATTTCCTAACTTTTTTGTGTTAATGTCTATGTCGCCTTCATTTTTCAATTTGATTACCATTCCGGAATTTATTCCGGCAGGTATATTAACTAGCAAATCTTTCTCAATGCTACATGTACCTTTACCCGAACATTCATAGCATTTATCTTTGACTATAGAACCTTTACCCTGACAACTACCACAGACCATAACTTGGACAAATTGACCGAAGAAACTCTTATGTGCTCTCTTAACTTCACCTGCCCCTGAACAATCTATGCATTTCACAGGAGATGTCCCTGGCTGACATTTGGAACCTCTGCACGAATTACAAGCCTGCAGAGAATCAACTTTTATATTCACCTCACACCCAATAACAGATTCCTCAAAAGATATATCTAAAGTTTTAGAAATATTTGTATTAGTACCCGATGATTTATTTTTCGCTCTCGATAAATCATTACCGCCAAAAAATGAATCAAAAACATCTCCGAAGCCTACAAAATCTCCAAAACCTTCAAATCCATTAGCTTGATTATCGTTTGGCGAGTAAAAACCATATTGATCATACTGAGAACGAGTTTTAGGGTCACTTAGTACTTGATAGGCTTCATTAATAGTTTTGAATCTTTCTTCGGCTACTTTAGTCTTATTACGGTCGGGGTGATACTCAAATGCAAGCTTACGAAAAGCCTTTTTAATTTCTTCGGCGGAGGCATCTCTCGATAAGCCCAATATTTCATAATAGTTTTTTTGCCCAACACTCATTCCTAAAAGTATCCCTTGTAATTTATTTAATCATACTTCTTTGTATATTAATTGGATCTCTTTTTTTTCTTAACAGTCCTTACATATCCGACCAAAAAGAAAACAGGGGCTAACATTAAAAACGAGTTACCTATCCCAGTGGCTACAGAAACATTCATTGGGCCAAAACACTGTCCTCCAGATTTTT
>CAYPYC010000025.1:0-10712 GCA_964414905.1 uncultured Dehalococcoidia bacterium | reverse complement strand
CCCTTTCCCATTCCTCTAGTAGTAAGAGCTATATCTAGTTGTTTAGAAATTACACGGGCATCATCATCAAAAGTTTCATAAAAATCACCCATGCGAAAAAGGAGGATTTCTTCGGGATGTTCGCTCTTTATACGCAGATATTGTTTTCTTGCAGGGGTATCCAATTAATGTCCATCCACAAAATATTTAAAATCTACTATTAATAACCAAGCCTGTTTAGACACATATGTTCGGTTTGAAATTAGATAAACAGATAAATTTGGTTAAGCAAAACCCATTAATCTTCTTTCCAAAACCGTTCTTCTTCGACTTTAAATCCGTTTGGAACCCATTTTTCTTTCACGTCTTCAATCATCCCAGGATGACCACAAGCATAAATTAAAGTGTTTTCTGTATCAAGATTATATTTTTCTATATATTTACCCACTATTTCATTTACTCTTCCAGTCTCACCCGTCCATGAACTATTAGCAGTTTCTTTAGGTCTACTGACGGTTGGGACGAACTTAACAAATTCATTATGGGTCTTACTTATTTCTTCAATCTCATCTTTATAAGTAAACTCGGTCTGGTAACTTGCACCAAAAAGCAAATAAAACTCATGTCCCTCTTGGTTATTATGTAAATAGTCTCTTAAGATGCTTATATAGGGTACTACGCCAGTTACTGTTGCAACAAACAAGTGTTTTTTATACTTGGGTTTAAAAACAAATATACCTTTGGCTCTTGGCCTTATTGAAATAGTTTGTCCTTCTTTCAATTTCCAAATCTCTGGAGTTAACATACCATCTGGAGGCGGAACGAGTTCCACGAAAAGTTCTAATTCATTTTCGTGGGGAGCAGATACAATTGAGTAAGCTCTTTCTAAACCATCTATCCCAATCGTACAATATTGTCCTGGCTTGAATGAATATTCATCAGGCTTAGTTATCCATATAATTAGTAGATCTTCAGTCACATCTACTCTTTTTGTCACTTTTGCTTCAAGCAATTTTGGTTTGAATGTTTTTTTATTTACCATTTTTAGTCAAAACCTTAATCTATGTTATTTTTGTTACGTTTGCCGTAGTTATATTTAATCTTTCAATATTTGAAATTGCCCTTGGATCTTTATTTTGGCTTAAATCAGTCATTATTTCTCCGAATAGGGATGTAATTGAGATTAGACCCTTATGAGGACCCGATAAGCTAACAACTCCTTCAATAGCACCAGTATCAGTAGTTAAATTTACTCTATCCCCTTCAATCACGCCTATGTCTCGCCCATCTTCAGGACTAATTTCAATTACCTGGTCTACTTTAAGTTTATTTATTTTGCCAAATGGTTCAATCTCCACTTTTCTACTAGAATCATGCAGGATTCTGCCAGGAGCATACAAAAAGGGTCTTTCTTTTGATTTTATCAATTCATAATCGACTAAATTATTGTCTTTCAAATTCATGGGGGAAAGTTTGAATTTCTGTTCAGCTCCTTCGTACAGCATGCTTGTACCATGAAACTTGTCTGGATACCACGGCCACTGAACATCCCCGCTATCCAATTGTTTATTTCCGATTCCTGAATAGATTCCTGTGATACTTACAATTTCTTCAAATACTCCAGAGGAACTTTTGAAACTGAACCCATCCACTTTCATGTTGGAGCCTATTTTTGAAAGAAACTCCCAATTTTCAAATAAATCCTCACCCTTGCCTGGTATATTTGAAAGAAGTTGAATACGTCGTTCTAAATTGGTATATGTTCCATTTTTCTCTACAAATAACTTAGACGGGACCACAATATCAGCTATTTCAGTCAATGCATTGCTGAAACTAGAATGTACCACTAAAAAGTCTAATTTATCCCTATTGTCTATAATAGAGTTAATATCGTTTTCGGTTATAAATTCATCTCCATCCAATAAATAAAGAGCTTTAATATATCCTTCTTTTACTCTACTAGCTAATCCAGATATTCCTATACCTTTTTTATCTGGTAAGCTAATTCCCCACACGGATTCGAATGTTTTACGGTCAGATTCACTATTAATTTTTCTGTAGCCAGGCAATAAGTCCGGGGTACAACCCACGTCGCGAGAGCCTTGTTGATTCGCTCCATGAAACATTGGATACAGACCAGATCCTGACTTGCCCATATTGCCAGTAACCAGAGCCAAATTGATTATACTTTTTACATATTCGCTAGGATATTCGGACACCAGAGAATCCAGTCCATATATAAAAGAACATGGATTGCTATTAGCTATGATACGCGCTGCACTTTGAATATCATTTTGAGGTATAGATGTTATTTCTGATACTTTTACAAGATCATATGACCAAATATCATTTTTAAATTCAGGAACATTCTTACATTGTTCTGCCAAAAATTCATGGTCATCAAGAGATTCATCTAGTATTACCCTTATAATTCCAGCTACTAAAATTGCTTCTGTCCCGGGTTTAGGTCTCAACCAAGCCTTTGCATACCTTGTCAATTCGGTTTCTCTCGAATCAATAACAACCAGGTTAGAACCAGTTTTCAATGCTTTTTTTATTGGTACTCCAACTACTCCTTGTTCCTCAGTCAAATTTGCAGTCATAACGACAAATCCGTTAGAATTTTCCAAATCCCAAATGCTGTTAGTAGCAGCCTGGAACCCCAGAGTTTCTTCTAATGGATTAACTAATTCCGGATAAACATTGGTACAAACATCTATATTATTAGTCTCCATAACCAATCTAGTAAATTTTTGAGCAATGTAATTATCTTCATTTGTTCCTGCACCTGATGCTATCAGTGCAAATTTGTCACCCTTATATTCGGTCAATTTATTGCTTAAGTAAGATGCAGCTTCATCCCATTCAGTTTCTATAAATCCTTCTTTAGCTTTAATCAATGGTTTTTTGAGTCTATTCTGATTATTGATATATTCCATGCCAAATTTACCTTTAAAGCATAACTGTCCATGATTAGCAGGGGACTGCACTTGCGATTTGGTCCGAATCACTTTTTGCCTAGAATCTACCTCAATATCGATACTGCATCCAACTGGGCAATAGTTACAAACGGTAGAAGTAGTAGTAGCAGCTTTCGCCCACTTGTGTTTTTTCTCTACTAATGCTCCAGTAGGACACACATCTATACATGCCCCGCAAAATTCACAGCCGGACTCTAATATTGAATTACCAGTGGATGTACCAATTAAGCTTTTCCCTGCTCGGTCCATAAGTGTAAGGACATTATCTCCACGAACTTCGTCGCAAACCCTCACGCATCGAGCACAAACAATACATAGATTAAGGTCCATATCCCAAAAAGGCTCATCAACCTTTAGCGGCAAATTTCTATAGTTATACTTGAAATTAGTATCTAAGTCCATTTCCAAATATCTCACAGTGTCCTTGAGCTCACATCTTTCGTTTTTGGGACAAGTCACACATCTATCATTAACAGAAACATGCCTTAAACAAGTATCTGCAGGCCCACATAAATCAACCCTGTGACAATTCAGACAACCATGAGGATGTTCCGATATTAGTAGGTCCATCACGTCTTTACGCAACTCTTTTACTGTGTCCGTATTTGTATTAACAACCATCCCGTCAGATACTGGAGTTGTACATGAAGCCGGCAAACCCCTACCACCTTCAACCTCAACAACGCACATCCTACAAGCCCCAAAGGACTTCATTCCTGGGTAATAACATAAATAAGGTATGTACATGCCCGCATCAATAGCAGCTTGCAATATATTGGTTCCAGGTTCCGCTTTGATTAGTTGGCCGTCTATATTTAATTCGATATGATTAGGCATGCTTGAATAAGATCCTTTATTGATTCGATTTTCCATTCAAAACTAAGTTTATCGGCTCAGAATTTGGCGAATTAGAGGAGCCATAAGGTTTTGTCGAAACAGGGAAGTGATATTCAGACTCGCATCCACCAGTAGGGCATTTTTTTTCAAAGACATGACTGTCAAAATCAGACTTGAAATGTTGTAAGGCAGACCTTATAGGATTAAATCCAAGTTGACCATGACCGCATAGCGAACCCGCTTGCATAGCCCCTCCTATTCTCCTACATTTTTCGAGATCTTGTTCACTAGCTTTGTATTCAGCAATATTATTAATAGTCTCAAGCATTTGTGACATTCCCAACCTACACGGAAAACATTTACCACAAGATTCATATTGGCAAAAAGCTACAAGAACACGAGTTAAGTCAACTGCACATGTGGTTTCATCTGCAACAATTATTCCTCCTGAACCTAAAATTGCTCCCGCCTGAGCCATTTCATCAAAATCTATATTGATTTCTAGCCCGGCTTCTCCTAAAACACCACCAAGAGGGCCTCCTGTTTGCAACAACTTAATTTTATTGCCACCTGTCACTCCTCCACCTATCTCGTTGATGACTTGTCCAATAGAAATACCTAATGGGACTTCATATAGCCCAGGATTGTTAATCTTGCCACTCAAACATATTATCGCTGTTCCTGTGCTCTTATTTACACCTATATTTTTAAACCATTCTCCACCTTTTTCGATTATTGAAGGTATGTAAGCTAATGTTTTTACATTATTTATATTAGTTGGCTTTCCCCATACTCCAAAAGCCGCGGGAAACGGCGGTTTTGATCTTGGCATGGAACGTTTGCCTTCTATTGCATCCATAAGTGCTGTTTCTTCACCAGCAACATAAGATTCACCAGTTAAGGAAACATCTACATCAAAAGAAAAGCCTGACCCCAATATATCTTTACCCAAAAGACCTTTTTCATATGCTTGTGATATCGCTGTCTCAATTTTATTTATTGGACCAAAATGACCGTGCCTAACAAAAACAATTCCATTTGAGGAATTTGTAGCGTAGCCCGCCAAAATGATTCCTTCAACAAGCGTATGCGGATCACTTTCTAATATACCCTTATCATTAAAAGCTCCCGGGTCACCTTCTTCACAGTTACATAATATGTACTTTTCTTTGGCATTAGACTTAGACAAAAAGCTCCATTTCAAACCAGTGGCAAAAAATGCTCCTCCTCTACCTCTTAATCCAGAATCCATTACTTGTTGAAGAACCTCTTCAGACTTCATTTCGGTTAATGCTTTATTTAAGCCAGAGTACCCCCCGCGTCCAATATATTGATTGATATCACACGGGTCTATTTCACCAGCATTCCTTAGGGCGATTTTGTTCTGCAGTTTAAAAATTGGGGCCTGCAATAAATCCTGTATCCCATCATTATCTTCAATTATTTTGCCCAAGGAACCAATCAATTTTGATTTAGGAATATCTGATTTCAGCAGACAACCATCTATAATATTTGAAACATTTTCTGGATTTACATTTCCATACAATAATCTAGTTCCATCCGGAATCTTTATATCTAATATCGGCTCTGCAAAACAAATTCCTATACAACCCACCTCACTGACCGTTGCATCAATATTATTATTGCTAACAAAACTTTTAACTTCATCTACTACTGCATTCGCTCCAGCAGCAATTCCGCACATAGCTGTTCCAATTCTAATAAACGGTTTCTCTCCACTTTCAATTTCTCTCCAAATGGATTTAGATTCAGTTTCTATTTCAGTAAATAAACTCATAATTTCTATTTTCTATTCGATGTTTCTAATCTTTAAATAAATCAAAGCTATATGAAATGAAATCAATCAAGCTCCTTTAATAATTTAACTGCAGATTCCGATGTAACTTTTCCAATTATTTTATGATTCACCATTATGACCGGAGCCTGAGAACAAGCTCCTATACAAGTATTATATTTCAAACACACTCTTCCATCAGAAGTGTCTCCCTCTCCATTTAAGTTCAATTCGCGCTGTACAGCACCCAAAATAGCTCCAGCACCCATCAAATGGCACGTGGGACCCCAACAAACCTCTATTTGGTGTTTGGTTGGAGGAGTATGTATTCTAAAATTAGTATAGAACGTTGCCACTCCCCAAACATCATTTACACTAACTTCTTTGTATGCAGCTACTTCTTCTATAGCCTCTTTTGGCAAATAATTTAGTTCATCATGTATGGCTAACAATGATGATAAAACTGTTGCTTTTCTTGCATCTAGGGATTCTAAAACTTCCCTTATTTCAATAACGAGAGTAGAACTTATTTTAGTCACCAGCCAAACCTATATTAATTACATACAAAATAATAGCACAGCGAGGGTTTCAGTCACAATCAGATGATTATCAATTACCAAGGTAATAGAGGCCTAGTAAAGTTTTTGAACATGCATTTTTATTTTTCTTCGTGAAATACGCCTTTAATTGACTTGAAGTTCATGGTCCATAAAAATATTTGCCCCAATATAATCAATGGTATTATCAATACGGCATGAACCAATGCGGCATACCCGCCAGCTACTCCTCTTGTTATGTTTCCAAATGGTAGCCATACAATAGTTTCTCTTGCTACCAATTCGAATAAGCCAATACCTCCAGGAGCTGCAGGAATTGAACTACCTACATTGGATATTGAAGTCGTCAAAATCATCAAAAGAATAAACTCCCACCAATTATCAAAAACATCAGCTATATGAAAAGCATGAGCCATTATTGAAAACACACCAGCCTCAAACCCCCAAATTGGAACCGATAAAGCAATTAAAAACATGACATTATTCAGGCGTTTTAATGAGGTTAAACCTTCAAAAAAAGTTTTAGTGAAAGAATCAATTTTGCCTTTAAAAGGCAGTGACAATAATGTTGTTAGCCTAAATACAAATTCCGTAGATTTTAAAGGATTTCTAGCTATCACGATAAGCATTATAAACGCACCAAAAAACACAGTAATAAACAAAACAGCTAGCATACTTGACGATATTTTTATTCCAAACGGCACAATTGAAGAAATTCCTGACATAGGAACAAAAATTGCACCTATGCCTATAAACAACAACAGAGTTACCGCATCTAAAACCCTTTCAACCAAAATAGTTGCAAGAATTGATGACTTACTAATATTTGATTCATTACTTAAGTAGTAGCTTCGTACCAGTTCACCTATACGCATGGGTAATAAACTGTTGGCCATATATCCAATTACAACAACTACATATAAAATGTTCATCCTTATTTGCTTTAAATGTTTAAGGAGATATTTCCATCTTAATGCTCTAAAGAAAATGGAAATCATATAGCTTCCAACAGAAGGTATTATCAGCCAATAATTCACTTCTTTGAGTGTGTCAACCAAAGAATTTATATCCAAGGTTACAAAGAAAATAGCCATTAAAATAACACTGACTAATAAACCAAAAATAAAGTTAAAAGCCAACCTGAGGTTTGGATTTTTAGGTTTTAAAATACTCATGATAATTACTGAATTAACCTAGGCTCGAATTCAGGAAACTTGTCTACAGAGAAATAAGCATAAGCATTTTCGCTACCCAGCCTCTCAACGATTCCATCTCTAAATAAGAAATAACGCAAAATCCATCTCCATGTATTTATACTAATAGTTGAGTCGGCAAATTTATTTAAACTCATGCCGCGGTATCCTTCTGGAAACCACCAACGATGTTTTATCATTACACCTTGGTGGAATGTTTCTTTCAACAGTTCATCAGCCTCATTTTTATTTCTTGAGTGTACCAAAATTATATCTGAATCAGATATCACTTCTAGATTAGATCTCGAGTACGGTATGTAGCGTGTATTGCGATTATTTCTCATATACCATGACCAAGGCCAAGTAAACCCACTCGTAGAATCTATACCGATGTGTATGCTGCCTTTTCCATTACTTTCTTCATAACTATTAATGAAACTCAACAGTTTTGTAATATCTGGGGATGTTTGTGTATAAATCATCATTTCAACAGGGGTATCTTCATATCTGAAGTTTAATCTCAAAGAATTATAAACAGAAAAGCTAAATAAAATTATTGCAATTAAGATAAATCCAAATTTAAAAAAGGTCAGCTCAGGTTTATGTTTAATTATCAAGGCGGCAGTAACCAACGTAAGAACAAATGCAAAAACCAAAACAAATAAACCAATCACCCCACCCGTGTCCATCAAATCCCGATAAAATATAACAGCCAATAAGAATGTTATTACTGAACAAGGCAAAAAGGCATAACTTGCAACTTTAATTTTATTTAATTGGTTCAACCTAATTGGTTCAACCAAATAAGCCATATATCTTGCTGACAAAATAATTATAGGCAACATTATATTTACCAAAAGCCAAGGCATTTTTTCACTTGCGATAGTGTATGCCAATAAAGTTGAAATGCTCCAGTAAACAAGAAAAATCCCAAATTTATCTCTGGTCTTTACAAAAAATATCGTAGCAGGAATAGATATCAATATAGGCAACAATTCATATACATTAATCAAAATCAAATAATAATACCAAGGCTGCCCCCCTCTTGCTTCTTCCTGTTGAATAAGCCAATATCCCAAAGACGACCATAACCCACTACCAATACCACCTATATTGGTTAAAAATGAAGAAAAGCACAAAACCCATATAAAAGAAAATAGCAAAGTGCATCTCCACCAAAGTTTTTTGTTCCACAACATACCAAGCCGTGAAGATATCCATACACTAAATAAAACAAAACCTGATGCTATAACTAATCCTCCCGCATAAGGAGCCCCAATAGGCCCATAACCTCCAATAGGACTAATCAAAACTAGACCAGACCAATCCAATATTGGAGTGAATTGAATTAATCCAAATATCGCAGACCAAAGCGGCAAACTAAGACAAATAAATATCACTATTAAGTCCAAAGCCCTTGATTTGGTTTTCGACACAATTCCTCGATACAATTTCATATAAAATGCTAACACTAGTCTATATACCAGCATAATCAGATTCGGTTTAGTTGAGAATGCAAATTTCTTTACAACTCCAATATTCTCAGCAGCAACTAATATGAAAAAGTAAAATCCGAAAATGACAGTTATGATATAAGCTGTTTCTTTTGCCACAAACAATAAAGCTAAAAGTATGGAAGAATAATATAAATATTTATTTTTTCGATCGTCCATATATCTCCATATACAAACGACCAAAGATAGAGTCAACAATGCTACTATAATATCGTTTCTTGCAAATCGACTGAAGTACATCATAGTGGGAGAAAAAGCTAGCATTGCACCAGCTAATATTGCACCAATATTCGTTAATCTAGACCTTAAAAAATAAGGGATGATTACTATAAAAGAACCACAAAGAACATAAAGGATTCTGGCGGTATATTCATTGTCTCCAAAAATCCTAAAAATCAAACCTGTCACTTCAATTTGAAGAGGTCCATGCATCATTGGATCATGTTTATAACCGTTCCCAAAAAAACCTTCACTTGAATCAATATACCAAGAGTATAATGCGTGTAAGCTTTCATCATGATGCATAGCTCTTTGGTCTAAATCCCAAAATCTAAAAACAAAGGCTAAAATAATTAATGCCCCAAAGTAAAAAAATAATTTGTAACCTTTGTTATTTATGTTTTGTTTTGCTCTCATCAAATTATGTTCTAACCGCGTATTTGATATATATAAACGTTACCAGAATGAAAAACCAAATCCATAAACAGCCCGAATTTACCTAACTGGTCTTCACTGAATCGATTGATTTCTCTATGTCCTATATATACATACTTGACATTATATTTAGACAGGATAGCTTTAGTTTGGTCTAAATCTTGCGAGGTATATATATTGGCTACATCGATTAATCTAGAGTTAAAGGCATCATTATCGCCCCTCCACTGCGTCTCATGACCCACCCACCCAATTACCGTTGGTATACCAGTACTAGACGAAATCCTCCCATAGTCATTGTAGCCTCCTCCAGGAGCTTCAACCAAAACGGTAGATGCATCTTTGTCATTTTGCAAAAACTCGATAGCTTTGTATTCATCTAAATTGCTTAAAGCTATGAATTCAAGTCCATTTAAAGTTTGCCTCGACTGAAATGAATTTGTCCTAGTATCTAGCGTTGCCGGAACATAGTAAAAAGCTGAACAGATTAATATCACACATGCGAATTTCCATAATTCGCCAAATATTCTCCTGAAACCTAAAAATCCATTTATGATACTCCGACCATAATTTATAGATATTGCTCCAACTATCGAAAACAGAATCCAAGATTGAAAATAAAACTTAAAAACCGTATTCATACGTTCAGAGCCTCCAGAGAACGAATCGTCAACATAAAAAAGCTCTGACCCCATCAAAAGCATAAAAGAAACTACAACTAATACCAAAACAAATAACTTGGGATAGGGTGGTTGTTTCTTTTCTGCAAACCACAATAGTGAATATACAGAGAATCCAATCATGCCTATTATAAAACTGATATGAAATAATTGACTAAACACATCAGTGAAATTCATATTCAACCAAATAGCTGCAACAACCCAAACAAAATACGGACCTAATGCTATTAGTAAAGCAATAATTCCGGTTCTTTTCCAATTAACGCTCAAATCTGTTTTCCAAAACCAATATAAAACCATAGATACAATAATAGGTAAATGTACGCCCCAAACTATTATTGAATGGAAAAATCTGGTCATATTAGGTGCAAGAACTCCAATACCATCAACCTGAGATGTAAAATTCATCAAATGTGGCAAAAACATTATTGAACTTAAAATAACCATGGCCGGAACAATAGTTGTTTCTCTAATGTATGAAATTTCCATGTTTTTATTTGTACCAATATATATTTTTATTAA
>CAYPYC010000024.1:0-10847 GCA_964414905.1 uncultured Dehalococcoidia bacterium | reverse complement strand
AATTTTGGGTCATCTACAAATTTCCCAAAAACAGAGACAGGACTTGCAGGACGAATTTCATCATGTGTGCTCACTGGCGTTTGTCCATAAAACAAACAGACCGCTTGTCCTGGAGGCCAAAACGCAACATCTCCTATTTCAACGCTTTGCTGTAATTGATTAGCTTGATTATCAAGGTCGGTTTGGAAATAAATCTCATCTCCCCACAAATTTATCAATGCTTCTATCGGAAGTCTTTCCCACACCAAATCAGCTAACTGACTAGAATCAATTTTTATCTTAAGCTCCAGATGATTCACTTTAATTATTATCGCCCTATCTTCCATAATTTAATTAATGATTTATTTTACTTCCTTTTGGATCATAAAATGGTATAAGGCTAGCTTGTGCGGTATGTTTTTCTCCCATCAACTCAATTTGATACAATCCTTCTTTTATGTATTCTTTCGACACTCCATCCTCAGCCTCTAGATACCCCATAGCAACCGAACATCCTAAGGTATGTCCGAAATTAGCACTTGTGGTCCGTCCAACCAAATCTCCGTTTCTGTAAATAGGCTCCTCTCCTAGTAGCAATATATCAGAATCATCTAGTCTGAACATAACCAAGCGCTTATTTATTTTTTTGCCACGTTGTTTCAAAAGAGCAGTTTTCCCAATAAAATCCGACTTGGTAAAATCAACCGCAAACCCTAACCCAGCTTCTATAGGGGTATCTTGATCTATTATATCCGTACCCCAAGCCCTGTACCCTTTCTCTATTCTTAGAGAATCCATTGCAAAAAATCCTGCATGAACTACATCTATACCATTACGTTTATCAATTATACTTTCATAAACATTTGTGGCAGATTCCATAGGGATATATAATTCCCAACCCAGTTCTCCAACATACGAAACCCTTAATGCTAATATACGAATATACCCCAAATACATATATTGTGCCGTCATATAGGGAAATCCTTCATTTGACATATCAACATCAACAACTTGACTTAACAATTCTCTAGAATTAGGTCCCATTACTCCTAACACAGCATAACTTGAAGTAACATCAGTTACAAAACAATGTGCATTTTCTGGAATATTTCTTTTAATCCAAGTCATATCTCTAGTTGCTGTTGAAGAAGATGTCACTATCAAATATTTGTCAGTTTCAATTCTGGTAACCGTTACATCAGCTTCGATTCCAGCCCGATTATTCAACATAGCAGTGTAAACTACTGTTCCTACTTTGACTGCTACATCATTAGCACAGATATTTTGAAGCACGTCTTCAGCATCATTCCCTTGGACGATAAACTTTGCGAATGCTGTTTGGTCAAATAACCCTACATCATTTCGAACAGCATTATGTTCAAAAGCAGAATATTCAAACCAGTTTTGTTTTCCATATGAATATTCCATTATAGGTTCAACACCTACAGGAGCATACCAATTTGGTCTTTCCCATCCAGCATGTTCTCCAAAACATGCTCCGTTTTTCTCATGATAGATATGAAGCGGTGATTTCCTAACATTTCTTGCACTCTTAGGCTGTAAATGAGGCCAGTGCATATCATAAACACTTCCAACTCGTTCTTTAATTCTATCTTTCAAATATGATGGCCCATTATGGAACGTAGAAAATCTAGATATATCAACTTCCGCTAAATCCATAGTAGGATATCCAGCAATAATCCATTCAGCAACAGCTTTACCAACTCCTGCTCCAGCCGCTATTCCAGAAGAATTCAACCCGGCAGCTACGAAAAAATTCTTTACCTCTGGTGCTTCGCCCATCAAATAATTATTATCAGGAGTAAAACTCTCCGCACTAACATAAAATCGATTAATACCTGATTGCTCCATAGCAGGGACTCTTTTAATCGCTGCTTCCCAAAATATCTTAAAATGCTCCCAATCCGGTTCAAGCAATCCAAAATGGTAGTCTTCTGGTATTGAATCTCCACCCCAAGGTTTAGCTAACGTCTCAAATCCACCCATTAATAGTGAATCAGAGTCACTAACATCCCTTCTAAAATATATCTGGTCATCTGGCACTCTCAACGATTTCATGTCTTTGGAAATGTTTATCTTATTTGTAACCAAATACATGTGCTCGGCACCATATAAAGGTACATTAACTCCACACATCAACCCAACTTCCCTTGCCCACATACCAGCCGCATTAACTATATATTCACACTTTACAGTTCCCTGATCAGTTATTATTCCAGAAACACTGTTGTTAGTTGTTTCAATATCTAAAACCTTTATATTCTCAAATATCTGCGCTCCATTATCCTCCGCTACTCGCGCCATAGCTAATGCAGTTTTAGCTGGAATAGTTTGACCATCTTTAGGAATATGTATAGCACCTTTCAAATCTTCTGTGTAAAGTCCTGGCCACATTTGACCTGCTTTCTGAACAGATATTTCCTCTATATCTATCCCATAAGATTTGCCTAAAGAAGCTATCTTTCTTAATTCAGCAAGTCGTCCTTGAGTTTTAGCAACGGTGATACTCCCAGTTTGGTTAAATCCAATATGATAGCCAGTTTCTTTTTCAATTCTGGAATACAAATCAGTACCATAGCGGGCAATATCAATCAAAGTCCTAGTATTTCTTAGTTGAGTAACTAATCCTGCTGCATGCCAACTAGTACCACCTGCCAGAGTTTTGCGCTCAAATAAAGCTACATCTTTCCAACCCATCTGCACTAAATGATAAGCCAAACTGCACCCTGCTATCCCACCACCAATTATTGCAACTCTAACGTTTTTGGGAATTGTTGTGTTCAATCTAATCTCCTGTTAATGTAACAAGCCGATATATTGTTTATAAAATCAAGGCAAAGTAAAATATTCTATATATTTTCAGCAACTAGGTCACCCATTTCAGATGTGGAAATAAATTTCCCTTTTTCAGAAGTAATATCTGCACTTCTGTAACCATTTTCCAAGACAGTATTTACTGCCTGATTAATTGCTTCAGCCTCTTTAAACAATCCAAATGAATACTCTAACATTAAAGCAGCGCTCAAAATAATTCCAATAGGATTAGCAATAGACTTGCCCGCTATATCAGGTGCACTACCGTGAATAGGTTCATATAAACCTACTCTGTTACTTTTTGACTCATCCTTAGAATAAGCTAAGCTAGCCGAAGGCAACATACCCAAAGAACCTATTAACACTCCAGCTTCATCTGACAAAATATCTCCAAAAGTATTTTCTGTCACGATAACATCAAATCTTTGAGGTTGACTTATCAATTGCATCGATAAGTTATCGACATACATATGATCAAGTTCCACTTCCGGATAATCTTTTGAAATTTCTATGGCTAACTCTCTCCATAACCTACCGGTTTGTAAAACATTTGCTTTATCTGCAGACGTAAGCTTAGACCTTCTGGTTTTAGCCAATTCAAATCCGACTCTTAGTATTCTACTAATTTCAAATTCTGAATATTCAAGTGTATCAATTCCGTACCTTTGACCATCAGCTACCCATCGTTTTTTAGGTTGTGAAAAATACAAACCTCCAGTTAATTCTCTGACTATAACCATATCAACATCTTTGACAAGATCTTCTTTTAATGGGCTTGCCGATGATAATGCAGGGAAAATCTTTACTGGTCTTAAATTAGCAAATAATTCCATAGATTTTCTGAGTGAGAGAATGCCATCTTCTGGCCTTACTTTTGCATTCATATCATCCCATTTGGGTCCGCCAACTGCTCCAAACAAAATACCGTCGGAATCTTCACACAACTTCAATGTTTCTGAAGGTAGTGGAGTTCCATTTGCATCAATGGAATTTCCGCCGATTTCCCCATAATCGAACACGAATTCATGTTCAAATTTTGAACCAATCTTGTTAAGAACTTTCACAGATTCAGGAATTATCTCTCCTCCAATCCCATCACCAGGAAGTACTGCTATTTTAAATTTCATATCCTACTCCTACAAAGCTAGCCATCAACAACTATATTAATCAATTTTTTTTGTATATAGATAGACCTTCTTATAGATTTACCATCTATATATTTGGAAACATTATCTCTATTAAGCGCTATTTCTTTCGCTTGATTTTCGTCTATCGTGGCATCAGCTAAAACTTTATCTCTAACTTTACCATTAATCTGAATAACTAAATTAAAAGTGTCTTCTTTTACGA
Organism: uncultured Dehalococcoidia bacterium; assembly: GCA_964414905.1. Taxonomy (GTDB): domain Bacteria; phylum Chloroflexota; class Dehalococcoidia; order Lucifugimonadales; family OSU-TB39; genus OSU-TB39. The sequence continues at coordinate 6,683 of CAYPYC010000024.1, read as the reverse complement.
GTTCGGGGTCCCATTCAGGAAACCTTTGTGAATGTACACTATATTTGTTTGCTGTTTTCTCCCATAATTCTTCGGCTAAATGAGGTGCAAATGGAGCTAACATTACAACCAAATCCTTTATACTTGTTGACCAAGACTCAACCCCAATTTGATGATTGTTCCAATGATTATTTAAAGCGTTGCTAAATTCCATCAGAGCAGCAATTGCAGTGTTGAATTTAAATTTTTCCAAATCTTCTGATACTCGTTTAATAGTTTGATGAAGAGTCCTATTCAAAGATTGTTCTGATTCTTTATTTGGAATATTTTTTTCCAACATTTTGGCATCTCTTAATACTATTTCATATAGTCTGTTCATCCATCTAACAACACCGGTGAGACCTGAATCGCTCCACTCTCCTCCTTGATCCCAAGGACCTAAAAACATCAAATAGCACCTGATTGAATCTGCTCCGTACTTTGTAACATATTCATCAGGGGAAACTACATTGCCTTTAGATTTACTCATTTTCTGACTTTGATATATTATGTGACCCTGATTAAATAAACGTAAGAAAGGTTCATCGAAGTCAAGCAAACCTAAATCTCTCATCGCTTTAGTAAAAAATCTTGCATATAAAAGATGCATAACTGCATGTTCAGCCCCTCCTGTATATTGATCGACAGGGCCTAGTTTTTTCACTGCATCATAATCAAAAGGCGAATCCTGATTCTGCGGAGTAATAAACCTAAATTGATACCATGAAGAATCGACAAAAGTATCCATAGTATCAATTTCTCTTCGTGCAGGTAGGGAACATTCAGGACATTCCACGTTTGTAAAAGAATCTATATACTTTAAAGGAGATTCTCCAGTAGGTTTAAATTCTGCATCTTCGGGCAACAACACTGGTAAATCTTCATAAGGCACAGGTTTTGTTCCACAATTATCACAATAAATTATGGGTATTGGTGTCCCCCAATATCGCTGCCGAGAAATTAACCAATCCCTCATCCTATATTGGATTGTCTTCCTGCCTAACCCATTTTCTTCAACAAAATCCGCAATTGCGCTTTTAGCATCTTTGGTAATCATCCCATCAAATTTTCCAGAATTGACTTGAACTCCATCATCTATCAAGGCCGTTTCTAAATCATCTCCATTCCAATGTTCAGGAGAAACCACTACCTTGATATCCAATCCGAATTTTTTTGCAAAATCAAAATCTCGTTGATCGTGAGCTGGTACTGCCATTACTATACCCGTACCGTAAGTCATTAAGACATAATCAGAAATAAATATCGGTACCCGAGTTCCATCTACTGGATTAGTAGCGTAAGCACCAGTAAAAACACCGGTTTTTTCTTTATCAAGAGACATTCTTTCAATTTCGGATTGCATTCGTGCATTCTTTATATATCCACTTATGTCTGTTTTTTGTTCAGGCCTAGATAGATCCTGGACTAGAGGGTGTTCAGGAGCTATGACTACAAAAGTTACTCCAAACACAGTATCAATCCTAGTAGTAAACATTGTTAACTCTGTTTCTTCTAATCCATATTCAGAAATATCGAATTTTATTTCTACACCTTCACTACGACCTATCCAATTTTCTTGCATCATTTTTATACGGTTTGGCCATTGAAGTTTCGAAGTATCTAACAATTCTTCACTGTAATCGGTTATCCGAAAAAACCATTGATTCAATTCCTTTCGTGTAACTTCTGAACCGCACCTCTCACATCTACCTTCTTTAACTTGTTCATTAGCCAAAACAGTGTTGCACGAAGGACACCAATTGGCAGGCGCAAAATCTCTGTACGCTAATCCTTTTTCATACAATTTCAAAAAGAACCACTGGTTCCATTTATAATATTCTGGATTACAAGTTACTACTTCTCTATCCCAATCATAAATAGTGCCCATAGAACGCAATTGCCTTCTCATATTCTCAATGTTTTTCTGAGTTCTTATTTGTGGGTGAATACCGTCTCGTATAGCGGCATTTTCAGCTGGCAGTCCAAATGCATCGAATCCCATAGGGTGCAAAACATTATATCCACTCATGCGCTTAAACCTAGCATGAGTGTCAGAGGGAGACATCGCATACCAATGTCCTATATGTAAATCTCCTGAAGGATATGGGTACATAGTCAATTCGTACCACTTGGGAGCACTTGAATTTTCTTCAAATTCATAGATCCCATCTTCTTTCCAACATTGCTGCCATTTATTCTCAATCGCAACTGGGTTATATCTTTTCCCGCTATCGTTTATGTCTGTTCTATCCATACAAAAACTTACCTTAAATTAATATAAATATTATTCAACAAATGTACCTATTAAACTGCATGATAATTTTCAACATTTAACATCAGTGCTAATTATTTTTATTTTGGTCTACTAAATCAATAGCCAAAACTCCCAATTTGCAGACATCTTCTGGTGGAGCAACTTGTATACCGTTATTGCTAAAAATCGGAACGCGATCAATCAAATCTGACCTGGAGACCCATTCCACCGATGATGACCTTTCTAAATTTGAATGGACCAAAGTACAAACATAAATCATGTCAATGTGTTTGTGAAATCCAGATACTGGATCGTCTATATCCTCAATCAATATAGTTAAAGGTGGAGGAATCTGCAAAGGGTAATTTTGTTTAAGTTCAGGTCCAGTATTAATAACCTTTACCGCCAAACCTGTTTCTTCTAACACTTCCCTAATTATAGCCTGTTCCGGATCTTCTCCTGGTTCTATGTGTCCTCCCGGAGGCAACCACATATCCAATTTATTGTGCCAATGTAACAATATAGATTTTTCATCTACTACAAAACCAGTAGCGGTAAAATGTCTTTCTAACTCCATTTATTAAACTTAATCTTTAGTGTTTAACTCTACGGAACCGTTTCCATAAGAACCAACCTAATGCAATGCCTCCTATCCACAAAGGACTAAATATAGCTATCCAAAACACCAAAACCAACAACCAATTTGCTACAATCGATAAAGATCTAACAACAGTTTTTACAGTATCAACAATATCAATGCCTCCTCCAACCCAGCCCTTAGATTCAGTAACAAAAACACTGACCATAGCCTGAGATTCGACTTCACCTAATTCACTGTTTCCTTTTACAGTTAGAGTAGCTGTATATGGATATGGTCGATAATCTTTATACTCATGTATAGCTTCGGCAGTAGTATTCGTGCCTTCAACTTTACCATTCACAGAACTAGAACCATCACCAAAATCCCAAACAAACTCGAGTTCGTCGATATCTTTAGGCCTTGTAAACGAACCATTGAATTCCACTTCACTACCTGATTCCACTTGTATAGTATCCCCAGCAAAAACTTCGATTATAGGCCTGTCAGAAATGGTGACGATCAAATTATCTTTACCCTCGATGAGACCATCTTCCCCAACACCACTGATTTTAATCTCAACCATAAATGGAGAATCTTTTTCATCAAAAAACTGATGGGCAACTGTAGCGGTAACCTTTTCGCCAGGCTTCTTTGTAGAGGAAACGCGATGATTAGTCACGGGAGGGGTTCCATCTCCAAAATCCCAAGTAAAAGTAAAATCTTCTATGCCTTCAGGAGGATTAAAAAAAGACTTGAATCTCAAAACCTCACCAGACCATCCTCTCTGGTCTAATCCACCATCCACCTCAACCAATAAAGGCTTCAATGATAATTGAACATCTATCAAAGAAAAAGCCGAAGTTTGTTCCAAAAACTTTATCTTGCCTTTCAATGATTCCAATTCTTTTTGCAAATCACTCAGAGCTTTTTGAACCTTGAGTGCTTCACTTACATCCTCAGATTTACCCAATAATTTCAATAAGGCTTCTTCAGTAGCCGTTAGTGTAGTCAGCTTAGAAACGTTATCAATATATTCTTCGGTTACATCTTGGCTGGTCGAATTTTCGAAGTCTATTTTATTCGCTATTGACCGTATAGATTTAACAGCCGTTGACAAACTTGAAGAGGGAACTCTAATTGAAATTCGGCCAGAATTGTTTTCTGTTCTATTGGAATCAACAACCCAACCATCCATGTCGATTGCAATTTTCGAAATATTATTCAATGTATCGGAAATATTTTCAACATCTATTCCCATATTGACTGTTCTTACAATTATCCGGTCAGCACTGACCAGTTGAGCAACTTCTTGATCTACTGTGGACTGCAGTTGCATCTTTCCTGACCTAGTTTCTTTATCAACAACCGATGCAGAAGAAATTGGCTTAGATTTGGCTGTAATTTCCCTGCTCACTCTTGGAGCAACCATAGGAGGAGGCATAGGAGCAGCCATGGCTGTAGCAGGCATTGGACCTTCTATTAATTGAGATTTACCAAAGCCACCATCACTAGAATAAACATCTCCAGATGGAAAACCATATTCTTCCGATTGGCTGTTGGAACATCCCATGACTACAAACACCAGCAACAATACAATTACCTTATATGAAAAATTAGTTTTCATACTATACAACCCCTAAAAGGATTATGTTTGAGATACATTACAATCTCACGGTTATATCTTACACTATCTAAATTAATGAAGAATGGCCCCAACGGAATTCGAATCCGTGTTTGCGCCTTGAAAGGGCGCCGTCCTAGTCCTCTAGACGATGGGGCCAGAAACAAAAGTGTTTATGCTGTCTTATATACGTTTCAGCTTTTAATCAATATATGTTATCTGATATTCAGTTTTAATTCCTCTGATTTTTCAGCATCATAACATTGATTTATATCTTTAACTTTTTGAGTTCTCAACCATTTCAAACAATGCTGCATAGTAAGTTCATCAGTCGTGGGATATTGGATAAGAAATTTATAAAGTCTCCATCTTTTATCCACACTAGATGAATGATATCTCAATACAAAAGGTAAAGGAGCAGGCTCCATTGGGAAATAACCTGAAATCACAAATACATCTCCCGCCCTTCTATCCCTATCTATCATTGGTAATCCATCAAATACAGGGTCCATAAAAGACACCATAGAAAGATCTATTGGTTCATTAACAAATCTTTCATATGCTAATTCAATTTGTACTTGTGCAACATGGATTTTAAGTGCAGTTGAAGTTTCTTCATAAAACTCAGTTAAATCGCCAGAAGCAGCAGCCTCATTAAATTCCAGGATAGTATTCCTAACTAAATTTTCCAGCCCTTGCATTGACGGTATCCTACTGAACCAAGCTCCAGGGCCGGTTTCAAAAGGAATTCGATATGGCCCATTAAAATATTCAACCTTCCACTCATCATTATCTTTTCTTAAGCCCAATCTGAAATCCAATTCCAGAGGGTCGTTATACCAATTACGCTGATGTATCACTCCCCTATACTCTACTTCCCACCCTCTTTCCATTCTTCGATCACGCCAAGGTTCTAGAGCATAAAGACGCATATCCATAAGTTTCATTTGCTGCAAAAATTCATCCTCTGTTTGAGAACCTTGAAAACTAGGATGTGTACTGGTGTATGCTGATTCTAATTCACCACTATTTACCAAATATAAAAATGACTCAGCTGCTGAAGCAGAATCTGCGGTTTGGTTAGCAACATATAAAAACACGCCTCCCGTACAAGCTGAAGCAAATATCAGTAATCCTGAAATTATTGGCCAAACTCTTCGTTTACGCAATTATCATCCTTAATTCTATGGATACAAGGCCAAATCAGAAAGTCCTTCTTTCTCATTTAATCCCAACATTATGTTCATACTTTGCACTGCTTGACCAGCAGCACCTTTGATTAAATTATCAATACAAGCTATAACAATAAGTCTATTTGTTCTATTATCGATTGTGCAATGTATCACACATACATTGGTACCTGAAACTTCTTTGGTGCCAGGAGGACTATCGCTAATTTTAACAAACGATTTGCCAGAATAAAAATCCTTGTATATCTGATTTATTTCCTGTTGCTCATAAATTCCTGAACCTTTATCTTCGAGATTAACATAACAGCTAACTATGATTCCTCTAGTAATGGGTATCAAGTGAGTCAACATAGTAGTTTTAAGATTTTTATATGTGTTAAGTATGCCGAGTTCTTGTGTAACTTCTGCTAAATGCCTATGACCATCTACAGAATAAGCAGAAACATTCTCATTTACTTCAGAAAAATGTGTCTTTAGCGATGCAGATCTTCCAGCGCCAGAAACTCCTGATTTTGCATCTATAATTATATCTCCTGATAAAATTCCGGATTTTACTATTGGGGCAAGACCTAGTATGGCCGCTGTAGCGTAGCAACCTGGAGAGGCGATTAATTTGGCTTTACTTATCTCATCGCCATGTAATTCCGGCAGTCCATAAACAGCCTCTGCCAAATACTCTGGGCAAGGATGCACTGTTTTATACCACGATTCGTATTCGGCAGAATCATTGAGCCTAAAATCTGCACTTAAATCTATTACTTTGACACCTTTTTGAATAAAAGGTTCCAAAATCGAAGCACTAGCTGAGTGAGGCAAACAAGAAAAAACCAAATCAACTTCTTTGGAGACTTCTTGTTCTATTGGTATATCCAGTGGCGCCATGTGAGGAAATATCTCACTTAATTGTTTACCTGCATCACTTCTACCAGTTACCGAAACAATTTCGACATTAGGTTGACTATGCAATATCCTTGCAAGATTTATACCCGCATATCCGGTAATATTTAATATAGCTATTTT
>CAYPYC010000023.1:1460-11484 GCA_964414905.1 uncultured Dehalococcoidia bacterium | reverse complement strand
AAAGGTGATGATATAAGGTCACAAATAAGAGACAGAAAACCTAACTGGCCAGATAAACCTCAACTTGATATAGCAAAGATACAAGCAGAATTAAAGGAACTTGTAGCTAAAGGTGAAATAACACAGGAAGAGGCCGATGAAAAATTAAAAGAACTCAAAAATAACAAACCTGGTTTCCCAGGGAAACGCGGACCTGACCCTAGAGATATGGAAGCAATAAAATCAAGAATACAAAAAGCTATAGATGATGGTGAAATAACCCAAGAACAGGCAGATGAAAGACTAAATGGATTAAAAGCCCCGGGTCGAAAACCTCCTCTCCCTCCTAATGCAGGAGATATAGAAAGAAGGCTTAAAGAAGCAGTAGAATCTGGAAGTATTACCGAAAAAGAGGCTATGGAAAGGTTTAAAAATCTCAGCCAAAGAATCGGAGAAATGAAACCACCCAGTGAAGCTGACATAAAAGATAGGATTAAAGCTGCCGTAGACAGCGGACAAATTACGCAGGAACAAGCAGAAGAGCGATACAAAGCTTGGACTGAAGGATTAAAGACAAGAGGTGTTAAATAACACCAGCATCCTAAAACAATCATTAAATTCGCTTAGTAAAGCCCACCCAATATAGAAATATAGCAGGTGGGCTTTAATTTTGTAATCTGCCAATTACCACATAGATATTAAGAGACGATTAAAGTCCAAAATCAATTCATAAATGTTTATATACATCATATATAATGTATATGAGCTATATTAATCTAAAGCCTTAAATTCAGGGATACATCAAATTTGACTAATGATATGGAACCTCCAATAAGCTGGAAGGTAAAAACAGTATCTGTTTTAGCAGATAAATCTATACCAGTGATATTATTATCATTAATCGCTACAGTGCTACTTCTATACCCTTTATTCAAAATGTCTCCTTCCCAGCAAGCCACACCAAATCCTCCTGGAGAAGTATACGATTTACAAAAAGATATTGACAGCAAATTCCCAACACCTCTTCACTTTGCTTACTTTATGTTAGAAGCTAAAAATGGAGATGTTCTAACGCGTGATGTACTAATTGAATTTAAAGAAAATAGAGACACACTCCTGGCAATGGACGCAAAAGGAGAATTGTCTGTAGGAACTTTAGAAAAACGATCCTATTTATTTAAATATTTTAATCCCAATATCGAAATGGAAATTACGGGCATAGCATCTTTACTTGAGCCAATTGAAGCAACTTTGTCGGCTATGAATACTACTTTAGAAACAGCATCTGAAGGACAGCTAAAGTTTGCTATTCACCAATTACTTTCCAATGAAAACACATCCAGTGTAATTGACTTTCTGTCAAAACACGCAAAATACGAAAAAAGAACCGTGTTAGGACAGGAAATCAATTGGTGGACATCACCTGCAATGGATTTTTCAGCTCTTGCAGACAATAACAAGCTGGGTGGAGGTGGATTAGAAATAGGGCTTGGGGGTGGGCCAGATGTAATCAACAAAGAGCACCTTAATAGAAAGATAAGTTCAATAATGAGAGGGAATTCTATTTATTATGATACCTGGGGAGTTGCTATCGACGCCAATTTGGAATCTGAAGAAGAGGGTCAGACTTCTGGTGCGTTTATAACGTTCACTATCATAGGTGCAGTGCTAATAGTGGGATTAAGCTTAAAATCATACTGGGCTACTGCTATATCAGGTATCGGATTAGGTGTGCTGATTATTTGGCTGAAAGGTATATCAGCACTTATTGGACTTAAAAGTGGATTAGTTATTGACCTAGTCGTACCAATCAGCATGATTTCACTGGGCGTTGATTTCGTAGTCCACTCTGTACGTCGGTATAAGGAAGAAATAGAGGAAGGTCACTCTCCAAGAAACGGACTGAAAATTGGTCTGTCGGGGGTACTGGGAGCACTCCTTTTAGCAATGGCAAGTGACAGTATAGCCTTCCTATCAAACCTATCATCAAATATAGAAGCTGTGATTCACTTTGGTAGCGCCGCGGCTATCGCAGTTTTATCCTCCTTTATAATTCTTGGCGTGGTAGCACCTATAGCTACAATGCGAATAGATGAATTAATGCGAGATTCGAGAAAGGAGTTTAAAGGCAAAGTTTCCACTTCAATCCGTATACTTGGGTCAATTAGTGTAGCAAGTGCATGCGGCGGTGCTGTAATCATAATGGTGGCTGTAAGTAAATTATATGGAATAATCGCCCTATTTATCGCCGGATTGATATTTATTGGCATCCCAATCACGTATTTAATCTTAATTAAAGCCAAAAATAAATCTACTGCAATTCCAACAAACAGTAACCACCAGCCTATTCATAGTGATTCATTACTTGTCTCATGTGTAGAAAAAACAGTTACGGTCACGACTTCATATAAACCCATAGTTCTTGCTGTTACAGGTGTAATAACAGCAATATCAATATTTTTCGCATTCAACCTTGAACCCACTTTCGATGTCAAAGATTTTTTCGACCCTAAATCAGATATGGTCATAGGACTAGATAAAGTAGATGAACACGTTGGAGAAAAAGGAGGCGAACCCGGCATAGCATATATCAAAGGTGACTTAATGGATCCTAACGCTGTTTCAGCGATATCCGAATTCATCGAATCCTTAAGGGATGTCGATAACATAGCTGAAAGACCAAGTGGAGAAATAACAATAGGGCTAGATGTTGTCAATACGTCAAATATTATAATGGATAGTCCAGCAGCATTAGCTGCTATAAAAACTGATAGCGGTATTAGTATCGAAGACAATAACAAAGACGGCATACCTGACACGAAACTCCAAATGGATGCAGCTTTTACTTATTCACTTAAAAACGGTGTGCCCGGCGAAAACGGAAATCTTATTCTCAGACCAGATCAGGTAAGAGGAGCGATATACCACAAAAATGGGGAAGAAAACCTGACAACAGTCTCTTTTCAGATACCAGGCACCAGAGACCAAGCGTTAGTTACAAGAGCAGGAAAAGTAATTCGCCCAATACTAGCAGACCTTGAAACTCATCCATCAATATCCGTAGCAAGATTGACTGGTTCTCCATTTACCAGAGAATTACAGCTTTCTGCTTCAACAAAAACCTTATACACTTCATTGCCGATTGCTATAGTGGCGGCAACTATCCTATTGATTATATTTATGCGATCCTTCAAATATGCAATTGTTACAGTAATCCCCATAGGGTTAGTTGTTGCATGGCTTTATGGTTTCATGAATTTAGCAGGATTTTCTCTTAACTTCGTTACGGCAATGATAGGCGCTATTTCGATCGGCGTAGGTATAGACTATTCAATCCATATGACCGAGAGGTTCCGAGAGGAATTAAAACGTAATCCAACTAGAATGGATGCAATCAAAAGATCGTCAAGAGGGACTGGAGTTGCTTTGCTAGCATCTGCGGCATCTAGCATCGTAGGGTTTATAATCATGGGATTTGCGCCAATGCCAATGTTTGCATCTTACGGACAACTTACTGCACTGATGATTTTCTTCGCACTAATCTCTTCTTTGATAGTACTACCTTGCTTGTTGATGCTGATAACAAAAGACTCCGAAACTAAAGTAAACTGATTACAAAACAGTTACAACCCGTTAAAGAACAGCTATCTAGCTGATTTTATTTTCATTCCGAACAAGAATCTAACCCATTTAATTCGTTTGATTATTTCATATATTGCAAAACTCAAAGCAAATGTACCAACCAATACAATGATTAATTTGAAAATTGCAGGGATTCCCAACTGAAAAACAAGGCTGGAACAAAGCATTTGTACAGGTAGATGAACGATGTAAACAGGATAAACTGCTGAACTCAGGTAGGTTAACAATTTAGAAGGTTTATTTAGAAAAGCTGCTCCAAATCCGAAAGCTGCCAACATCCAGTTTGCAGATTCAAATCCGGTCAATACATTAACTATTAATGAGGAAGATATGAAGTCAGATTCGGTGATTATTCCATTATATGATCGTACCAGATATAGAGAAAAAGCTAAGCCCAACGTTATTAGCTTTATTTTTCTTACTGCAATCCAAAAATCTTCTTTTAACGATACCAACACGAATCCACTAAAAAAACAAATCATCCCTAAAATCAATCCGTGTAACGTCAAAGCAAAAACAGGATAATCCCTTGGCTGTATTAAAATTGCTTCAAGTACTATTGGCAAAGCAAATACAGGTATGAGGCCCAAAGGTTTATTAATAATACTTTTTATAAACCTGTAAAACATATTTTCAGGATGTTTTTTAAAATAATTAAATAAGGCACAAAATATTAAAACATAAAAGAAAATGAACAATAGAAACCATAAATGGCCAGGATGGGGTAAATAAAACTGCTCTTTTTTATAATAGTAATTGAAAATAATAAAATTAAAAGGAACTATAAATAACATACCAAATAATAACGGTACAAAAATTCGTAATGCACGATCAGAAAGTAAATTCGACCAATCTCTACGTTCCATTGCAAATCTAGCACCCATTCCTGAGACGACAAACAGAATCGGTATACGCCATATATTAATGACCATCATTAGAATCCACACCCATTCCAATGACTGTTCATTTTCAATGAACATCACCAAATCGGCACCCCACGGCTGAAACGCCACAGCTATGTGATATAAAATCAATAGACCTAGAGCGATAACTCTTATTGCATCTACATCGTATCTTCTTATCGATGTAGCCGGGGGTGTTTTCCCAGAACTAATCGTTCCAATTTCAGTGCCACATAGACTACAAAATCTTGCATCTCGTTCATTTTCTGAATTACATTTAGTACAAACGAGAATTGACAGCTCAGCCATATTTCAAACATACACCTACGCTAATTTAGATTAACTGATAAAAAATTATACTTGAAGCAATCCAAATGTTCATGGCTAATTAGGTTTAATTTCTCATTCTCACTGTACCATTGGAATCGATACTTTCAACACCTTTGACACCAGAAAATGCTACAGCACACTGAGAAGCAGATATACTTTCTCCAGCCCGTAGTTGTATAGCTGTACCATTTTCTATTGCATCTGTTAAACCTCTGTGACCATGACTTGTAAAAGGTTCCAATCCGATATTATATGTTCGTCCATACCAAGGGTAACCAAAGCCTCCGCCAACTGATTGCCAATACCACAAATACTTAAAAATATCCTTTGGGAACACAAATCCAAATCCAACACCGGTATCTTGATTTGTAACTGAATACCATCCATCTGTCATATCAGTAACGTAAGATAGAGTTAAAGCTCTAGTATCTTTGGATCTTACTTTTCTAAGATCAAGTTGGGAGCCGTCTTTCATTTCAATCCAAGGCCATTCACCAGTAGATTCTAGTTTTATATCGTTTTGAGGTGCAATTTCAGGGTAATGGTTGAAAGTTTTACCACCAGAGATATCAATTACGCACCTGTCGCTCAAAAAAGGAGCCCCAAAGGCTATATGATCACCCCACATGGTATGAACCGACTGTGCCCCTTCATTCGTGAGAGTAGCTTCTATCTCCAAAACCGGAGAGTCTTTTTTTATTGAAAGGGTTTTCTCAAAAAAGAATGGTGTTCTTACAGCACGTACCGAACACTTAACAGAAACTTTTTCTTCTGAATCTTCTATGATCTGAGAGTCCCAGGGCATGGTATTTACCTCTGAATGTTGACCGAGGTCTGCTCCCATATACGAATTAGGAATGCCTCCTGAAGGCAAAATAGTTTGCCATCCCCCTTCGTAAACATCGAGCCAAAGACTTCCCCCATCGCCTGTCGTGGGTACATACATCGCCGGATTTCTAACCCCCCAAGGAGTGCGCCACATAAAATCAGTATCAGTTGGTTTATGTATAAATTGGTATATATCGGCTCCTTTCCCAACTAGTACTACTACTTTTATCAGTTCATTTTCTAAAACTACTGCTTCAACTCCACGGTAAGCCCATGCATCGGATATTCTACAGCCGTGACTTCGTACAATTTCATAATGCATGTTTTTATCCCAAATCCGGATACTGTAATGATTGGCCTGTCACACCTGCCTCATATCTGGTAATATGCCATCGACCTAAATTTGCACTAAGCAAAATATCTCTATTGTTACCGCAAAAAGCAATATTGGTTGGACATGCAATTTTTGTTCCTTCAAAATCATCAGCCAGAACGTCAAGCTCTCCCGAAATAGAATATCGATAAATGCGGTCTGGTCGATACATTGAAACGTACAGATTACCATCAGTATCAAATGCACAACCGTCAGGAACTGTCCCAGGCAATTCAAAAACTGTTTCGTTTGAACCAGCGCTTCCGTCAGATTCAATTTTAATTCTTTCAATTCTAGGAGGATTAATACTCATCGCTACGTAAAGCCAATCTTCGGTAGCATTTAAACAGTGTCCATTTGGAAAAGTATTTAACCTACAATCCCATATTTCCCCTTCTCCTCCAGGCTTAATCTTATAAATTCGTCCCGTATCAGCTTTCCAATCTCCCGAATCACATACATATAAATTGCCATTTGAATCAAAAGCAGGGTAATTTGGAGTAGTAAAGGGTTCACTTTTAGATCCTGTAGAGTACACAGTACTAGTTCCATCAGGAGTAATCTTCATCACAGCCTTGTTACCTATGTCACAAGCGTAAATATTGTTTAAAGAATCTAATGCTATTCCTAAAACAAATCCACCTGTATCAGCAATCTGTTCTAAAGTTTTATTGTCTATATCTATTCTATAAATCTGTCCTGCTTCTCCACCTGCATATGCATAACCGTCTAAACCCCAAGCGATTCCTTCGGCATGGTCAAGCCCTTCAACCAAAACAGATATATCGGTTTCATTGTTTAATATTGCCAATTCAATCCTCCTTTCACCTGAACAAATTAAAGATCGATTTCGTCAATTCGTAATTTCACCATTTCTTCTGGAAGAAATCCAGAATTCACGAAACCTCCATCAACCGGAATAGAAACCCCATTAATATGATTAGCTTTATCGCTACATAAAAACAGGACTAAATCTGCGACCTCTTGTGGTAAAACTTCTCTACCAGCAGGCATCCGTTTAAGACGCTGAGTCCTTAGGCTCGGATCACGTTTGTAAACCATCTTAGTCATAGGAGTAAGTGCCATTCCAGGACAAACAGTATTGACATTTATGTCATATTGAGCCCATTCAAGAGACAACAAACCCGCAAAATTATTTAAGCCAGCTTTAGCCGGTCCATATGCACCACGGTCTGGAACAGGTGCCCAAGCAGCAACAGAAGATATAAAAACCACACTTCCACCTTCACCCTGTTTTACCATCTGCCTACCAGCATGTTTGCAAAGTAAAAACGCACCTGTAAGATGAGTATCAAGTGCTTCTTTCCATTTATCCATTTCCATATCTAGAATTGGAGACTTTATGTTGTTTCCAGATGAATGTACTGCATAATCCACCCTACCAAAAGTTTTAACAGCACTTTCAACAACTGATTTGACTGAACCCTCATCTTTTACATCAACTTCTACACCAATAGCATAATCACCTAATTCATCTGCAAGGGATTTAGAACGACCATAATCAACATCAGCTATCACAACCCTAGTACCTTCGGATACAAAATTACTGCATATCGAAGAACCAATACCTCCGGCTCCACCTGTAATAATTGCGACCTTGTTTTCCATTTTAATTATCCTCCACCATAGAAGCTCCTGCAGCACTTGCCCATGCTCCAAGAGCATTGTATCCGCCGTCTATACATAGATACTCTCCAGTCATAAAACTTGCCTTGTCACTGGCAAGAAAAAGAACTGCATTTGCTATATCTACTGGTTGACCAATTCTCCCCAAAGGATGAGTACTGCCATATCTTCTAACAACGTCATCTGTGTCTCCTTCCTCTGTTTCCGCTATATCTCGAACCATCTTTGTATCAATAGCACCAGGGCAAACTGCCAACACTCTTATATTCTCAGGAGCATAATCAAGTGACATTTGCCGCGTCAAGGATAATATTCCACCTTTACTTGCAGCGTATGCTGGTACTAAAGGTTGCGATTGGATTCCTTGCACGCTTGCGGCATTAATTATTACTCCTCCCCCTTTTTTTCGAATATAAGGAATTGCAAACTTAGACATCAAAAAATAACTTTTAAGGTTAACGTTGAGAATCCTGTCCCATAACTCTTCTGATGTATTTTCCACGTTGTGATATGAGTCGGGAGACTGAATTCCAACATTGTTAAACAATATATTTATTGCCCCAAAATTATCTACTGTTTCTTTTACCACCCTTTCACACTCAGATGCTTTAGAAACGTCAGCAAGTACTAAAATTCCTTCAGATCCAATCTTTTGGATTTCAGATATTACAGCTTCTCCAGCATTTTTATCAATATCTGCAATAGCAACTTTAGCTCCTTCACGAGCAAACTCCAGTGCAGTACCACGCCCAATCCCATAACCCGCACCTGTAATTACAACGACTTTTCCATCAAAAGTTCCCATGATTTTGTTCCTTCACAGCCTACCTAAAAAGATTTGGCTGAAATTTGAAATAATGGATAATATTAACACATTAGCAATATGTACAACCAGTAAACCATACATGTTCAGTCACTTTCAAAAGCATTGGTTTTATCGATTAAAATTGACATTTCATGATTATAGATGTATTGTTTGTAAACCAACTAAGATTGTCCTGAGAGCCTCATAGCTTCAACCGTTACGAGCAGTTTTAAAAAATGGGATCCATACTTCATATTACTGGACAGCATCAAAATGGTAACTAAACTAGGATACTCAACTTATGCGCTGAAGATGGTAGATCCTTTTGAAGCTCTGCCCAAAATCAGACGAATAGGTTACGATGCTATAGAAATCTGCATGAGGAAAGGCTGGCCAACTTATCCGGGCAATTTCGATATAAGTAGCCAAAAGTCACTAGCAAAACTTTCAGAGCGATTGGGCTTTCCTTCACCAATATTTTTTGGATCAATAGACGTGTGTGCTCCAGAAAATTCAAAAGATGAAATGATTAAAGATACGCTTGTAAAATTCGACATGGCTAAAGAACTCCATTATGACGACACTCCCATTCTGATAACCACTACTCCTGGCCATAATGCCCCACAATGGGACAAAGGTAAAGAAAAAATAAGAGATGCGTTTTTACATCTTGGAGATTTAGCGTCCGAGCATGGAATAATAATAGCGATCGAGGCTCACGCTGGAACTGATTTTGAAACACCTGATAAAGCAATTTGGATGATTGAACAAACAAAACACCCCAATATCAAACTAGATTTAGATATCAGCCATTTTTATGTTGAAGGCGCAGATGTGGAATATAGCATAAATCTTTGTGCTCCCCATTCCGTTATGGTCCATATAAAAGACGGGGTGATTGAAAAAGGACAGGTAAAATACTGCTTAACAGGTGAAGGGACAATTGATATACCCGGTTTTATCTCATCACTGGAACTCAATGGCATTGGCAATCTACCAATATATGCAGAAGTCAGCGTACAACAATCAGACAAAATAGACTATGATCCATGGTACACAGCTCAATTTTGTTTTGATGCTTTAAATTCAGCTAAGAACAAAACAGTAAATTAGTCTCACACAAGAGTCAAACGAACACCTTGTGCATTTTCTGGGTTTATCGCAATCGCTGGGCTACCATCTAATGTTATGTTCGTAACAGGAATATCTCTACTTACCAATAATTTCTGTATCTTTTTTAAATCTTTCACTTTTATAGCCATCGAATATGGTCCGCTCCCATATTGTATTAAGAAATCCTGAATAACACCTTGACCAGTTGGTGATAAGAAATCAAGAGTACAGTTATCAAATGCAAGGCTAACTCTGTTAGCAGACAAAATATCCAAAGCACCTGAAAAAGATATTTCCAAATTCAAAATTGATGCCCATTGTCTTGCAGAATCCATTGCGTCATCAACTACAAGAGTAAGATTATAAATCCCTAAAGAACCATTTTCATGATCCCAAGCGTTAGGA
>CAYPYC010000023.1:0-1450 GCA_964414905.1 uncultured Dehalococcoidia bacterium | reverse complement strand
GTAGCATAAAAACATCGCGGCTTCCAAAAAATGTTTGGCTCCCTGGAAATTCATCCGGCTCAATCTCTGATTGATGCCACGAATATTCCATATCACCATCATCAGAATGACGTGCACCATATATCGGTTCATTAATTTTTAACCCACGCAACTTTGTCTCCAAAAATACTTTTTGAACATCAGAAGTACCCATAGAAAAAATGAATATCCCTTGGCGCGATTCTAAGAACACAGCCATATTCGGCCTAAACAAAGGAAGAGTTGGATCCGTTATTGAAATTAACTCAAGGTAGTCATTTTCAAAAACTACTAGACGATTCCTAGAACCTCTTCCTGGGTGCAGCCCTTCAGGAGTCACAGTAAATCCAAGATTGTTGAACACATCAGCTGTATGTTTCAAATCTTTTACAGCAATCAGTACATGGTCTATCGTCAAACCAAATCTAGACTTTTCCTTATTCACCATTAATTACCAATTACTTTCGGTGAAACATAATCTTTTGGCGGTCTTCTGATTGCAAATGAGGAATTAATTTACCTACAAACTCACAAATAGATTCACCAATTGAGCTAGTAGAAGTGTCGATATCAAACTTGTGCCGTAAAAATGACACTTCATAATGGTGTGCAAATCCAGCCAATACTGTCTCTATGTCCTTATCCTGTAACAAACTGAATTTATGAGGATTTTCCTTCATCCTTTTTCGGATAACATCTGCATCAGCCTTTACGTGCACAAGAACAGTATCAGGTGCTTTATGCATTATGTCAGCTTCAATATGCCTAGCATACCAGCTTCTGTCAGCATATTCTCCAGGGCCTCCATATCCATAATATAGTGGCGCATAAACAGCCTCATCAAAATAGAACCCTACATTGTTATGGTGAGCATCCCCATAAAAACTATCTCCCATATGATATTCCATGTGATATCTCTGAAAAGATTCTTTTATCTTGGGGCTTAATGCCAGAAATTGATTATTCTCTTCATCTGTATGACCTGTCATAGTAGGGTCGGGGCCATTTCCTGATTCCCAAGCTTTCCACATATCTTCTATAGTAAAAGCCGGAGATACTTCGCCTTTCTTCGATCCATAAGGTCCGGAGGAAGGACCAGGTATCGTAGGATGAGATACATGAGGTAGTTTCCAGTGATCATGAAACCCAAAGTCATCGCCTAAATTTTCTTTTACCCACTTGATAATCTGGCGGCTTAAAGTAGTAGTTCCAGCATATTCGCAACCCATCAAAATCAGTCTCATTTCAATTCACCTCCAAAATAATGCTTAACTCTAACATATAAATATAATCTATCAACATTACTTAATGATGAATTTTATTCAAATGACTTCAATCCCAACTAAATAATACTCCTAGCATTTGCTTGTTGTGATCATATGCCATTTCGTATGCTTTTTGCATATCTTTGTAATGTAGTCTATGGGTAATT
>CAYPYC010000022.1:9037-11557 GCA_964414905.1 uncultured Dehalococcoidia bacterium | reverse complement strand
GCAGGAGCGAATAGACCTTTTACGGAATAAGGTCGATTCTAACCAAAAACAAATCCATTGGCTACAAACAAGTCTAGGCGAACAAAAACAAATTCTTCAGACTAGCCAAGAAATCATTTCTCGCGAGAATGAAATTGATCAGGGGTTTAACAAGTTCGAATCTCTAAAAAAAGAACTTGGCGAATCCATTCAAAAGAATGTCCAATATAGCAACCTTCAAACACAGCTATCATCTCTTGAACAAAACATTTCTGCGGCTAAGGCAAAATATGATGCAGAGCTATCAAACATCATCAAAACCATTCAAGACCATCTAGAGCCGAAGGTGAAGCGTCTTCCAAAAATCATATCTGAGATTCAAAAAGAGTCCGAATTTCTGTCAACCCTAGACTCAAATCAACAAAATGCCCTCAAAACGAAAGTTGACCAAAAAGATGAAATTGCTAACCAAATAAACAGGTTGAATGATGAAAACAGTAGGCTCCGCGGACAACACGAGAACATGAAAAACAAATTCAAGATGCTTGAATCTGATGATCCAAAATGTCCTCTTTGTGAACAATCACTTTCTCAAGGAGCCCACACTAATTTGAGAAAGGGTTATGAGGATGAAGGAACATCTTTAAACACACAACACAAACAAAACATGAGCAAGATAAAAACATTGGAGGAGAAAAGGACTTCAATCGAAGCCTTAATCAAAGAAATTAAAGTTTCGCAAGATTCTAACTCTAAAGAGATTCAAAATAAAATATCCTCTTTAACTGCCGAAAAAAAGTCGGGCATGGAGGCAGAATTGCAACTACTTGAGGAAAACAAACGCCGCGAAAAATTACGATTCTTATTGAAAACCAAAGATTACGCTAACGTTGACTTTTCAAAGCTTAAATCCATTGAAGAAGAAATTCAAAAACTCGATTTTGACCCTTTAAAATCAGAATCCATTAATGCCGAAATAAGTCTGTTTTCGCGCTTTGATTCTGAACATCAAAAATTAATGTCCGCGAAAAAATCTCTCCCCGATACAATTTCATCTTGCAATACAGTTAAAGCGCAGCTGGCACAAATCTACAATGAAGCGACTTCTTGGGAAAAAGAATCCTTGTTTTTGGAGAAACAGTTGTGCGAACTATACAAAATAAACCAGGGTGAAATAAACAAATCCTCTCTACAAAGTCGGCTCGAAGAAGTAAAGGAGCAGTTGAAAGATGCCGAGGTGCAAAAACAAATTGCTATAGAACAAATCAAAAGACAGAACCAATTAACAAGCGACATCGGTATTTTAAAAAAAGAGCTAACCGAACTCGCAGAGAAAAAACTAGTTTATGACGAATTATCTGTTGCTTTTGGAAAAAACGGAGTGCAGGCATTACTTGTTGAAAACACCCTGCCTATATTACAAGATCATTCCAATCGTCTTTTAAATAAAATAACCAATGGCAGATTATCCGTCAATTTTCAATTAGAGGAGGGTAACACGGGTGCAGCTCGTAAGGTCGGAATACATTCTGAACATTTGGAAATTGATATTTCCGATGAATCGGGTACCCGTAAGTTCGGAACTTTTAGCGGGGGTGAGGCTTTTCGCATAAGTTTTGCTATCCGAACAGCCATGTCCAAGTTACTTGCAGACCGAATTGGTGTTAGTCGGACAATATTGTTTATAGATGAAGGTTTCGGCTCTCAAGATAAAATTGGTCAAGAACTACTGATTGAAGCTATCCAAGCTATGAGGACTGAATTTGATAAAATTTTAGTCGTAACCCACATAGAAGAGATTAAAGAGGCTTTTCCAACTAGGATTGAGGTTGAAAAAACAGAATCAGGAGCAAAGTTTAGCGTGGTTTAACAGCTTTTATTCACCTAGTTTACTTCAGTAACGGCTTTAAGTATTTTCCAGTATCAGTATTTTTATTAGCCACTATGTTTTCAGGAGTTCCTTCCGCTAGCACCTTTCCTCCATCATTGCCAGCTCCCGGACCAAGGTCTATAATCCAGTCTGCATTTTTTATCAAGTCCATATGATGTTCTATCAATACAACGCTATTTCCTGAATCAACTAATTTATGCAAAACAGTCAAGAGCAAATCACAGTCTTGAAAAGAAAGTCCCGTAGTTGGCTCATCAAGAATATACATTGTGCTTCCTGTTGATCTTTTAGAAAGCTCAGTAGACAATTTTATCCTTTGTGCCTCTCCTCCGCTAAGCTGCGTCGATGGTTGCCCTAACTTTATGTATCCTAGCCCTACTTCATTCATTGTTTTTAGTTTGTTATTAATTGCAGGAATATTAGCGAAAAATTCTTTCGCCTCCGAAACAGTCATATCAAGTACTTGCGCTATGTTTTTTTTGTTATATTCAACCTCTAATGCCTCCCTGCTATATCTTGCTCCTCCACATATATCGCAGGCTACAGTTACATCTGGGAGAAATTGCATTTCGATTGTGGTATATCCATCTCCAGCACATGCTTCACACCTACCTCCCTTAACATTGAATGAAAATCTTCCTGGCTTATAT
>CAYPYC010000022.1:503-9027 GCA_964414905.1 uncultured Dehalococcoidia bacterium | reverse complement strand
CTGGCTTCCGGCACTTTAGAAAACAGCTCTCTGATTGGAGTAAATGTTCCGGTATATGTAGCAGGATTGCTGCGAGGTGTCCTTCCAATCGGAGATTGGTCTATATTAATAACTTTATCTATATTAGAAATGTTTGACACTGCCTCATTTTCCCCTGGTTTGTCACGAGCTCCAAACAATTCGTGAGCCAGGCTTTTATAGAGGATTTCATTAATTAGCGTGCTTTTACCGGACCCTGATACTCCCGTCACACACACAAGCCTTCCCAAAGGAATTTCGACATCGATATTCTTCAGGTTGTTTTCTTTAGCCCCTAAAATATTTATTGTTTTTCCATTTCCGGTTCGTCGGTTAGCAGGAACAGCTATGCATTTTTGGCCACTCAAATAGTGTCCCGTAATCGATTCCTCGGACTTTTTTATATCTGACAAAGAACCTTGAGCAATAATTCTGCCGCCATATTCACCTGCGCCGGGACCCAAGTCTATTATGTGGTCAGCAGACTTCATAATCGCTTCATCATGTTCTACAATCAAAACTGTATTTCCCAAATTTTTCAGTTTTTTCAAAGTTCCTATTAATTTATCATCATCGGCAGGATGCAATCCCACAGAAGGTTCGTCGCATACGTACAGAACTCCTGTTAGTCCTGACCCGATTTGGGTGGCTAGCCTTATCCTCTGTGCTTCTCCGCCACTCAATGTTGCGGATGTCCGGTTTATTGTTAAATAATCAAGTCCAATATCTACCATGAATTCCAAACGGCTTTTGATTTCCATCAAAATTTGATTTGCTATTATTTTCTCTCTTTCCGTAAGGTTTTTTTCTTCAGTTTTGTCGTTTTCTGATACATCAGATGTTTTTGTATTTGTAGAACTTGCTGTTTCATCAATCCATCTCAAGGCTGATTTAACAGACATATCCGTTATCTGAATTATATTTGAACCTCTAACTTTTACTGCAAGGGCTTCCTTTTTCAGCCTATTTCCCTTGCATGAATGACATTCCCTAGAAGCCATATATCTTTGCAGTTCGCGTCGAGAATACATAGAGCCTGTTTCATTAAACCTTCTTTCAACGTTAGGGATCACTCCTTCAAACATTTTAGAAAACCTGACCTGTTTTCCTTTTTGGTTTATGTGTGTCCCAGACACGGATAATTTGTTACTTCCATAAAGCACCAATTCAAGCACTTCCGGGTTTAAGTTTTTAATCGGGTCATCAAGAGAAAACCCCATGTAGCTGGATAAGGAACGCATTATGCTAAAATGCCACGAACTAAGACTGCCGTTTCTAGACCACGGCCGTATAGCTCCTTCATATATTGAAAGATCGTTGTTTGGTATTACAAGCTCCGGGTCGGCCTCTAGGCGATAACCTAACCCTGCACAATCTCTACATGCACCGTGAGGGTTGTTGAAACTAAATGTCCGCGGCTCTATTTCTTCAAAACTTACACCGCACGGCACACATGCAAATTTATCTGAATACACAATATCTGTGCCTTCTGATAAGCCCACCTGCACAACGCCACTCGATAATACCATGGCGTTATCTACCGAATCGGCTATTCTACTATGGTCTATGTCTTCTTCTATTACTAATCGGTCAACTATAACTTCAATTGAATGCCATTTTTGTTTGTCCAGAACTATGTTTTTCGTTACATCGACTTGTTTTCCGTTAACCCTAGCCCTCACGTATCCGTTTTTACGTATCATTTCAAAAACTTCTTTATGTTCTCCCTTTCTTCGCCTCACTAGTGGCGCCAGCACCAGGAACTTTGTTCCTGTAGGAAGTTTTAGTATAGAATCTACTATCTGTTGTATGGTCTGTGATTCTACAAGCCGATTGCACTGATAACAATAAAGCCTGCCAGCTCTGGCAAAAAGCAGCCGCAGGTAATCGTACACTTCCGTAACAGTGCCTACTGTGGATCTCGGGTTGTGGGAAACACCTTTTTGATCTATTGAAATTGCCGGGGAAAGCCCTTCAATACTATCAACGTCGGGCTTATCCATTCTTCCCAAAAACTGCCTCGCATAAGAAGAAAGTGATTCTACATATCTTCGTTGTCCTTCAGCATAAATCGTGTCGAAGGCCAATGAGCTTTTTCCTGAACCTGACACCCCTGTTACCACAACAAGTTTATTTCTTGGTATTGCAACGTTTACGTTTTTTAAGTTGTGCTCTCTAGCTCCTGTGACCACAATATTTTTCATACAGACAGTTCCTAAATCCAAGCCGCGACATATGATGGCTACAATTTTATCACCGGCAATCTTCATTTACATTATCAATCCCGCAGGATAAACATGTTATTGCCTTAAGACTTGCTAGTTTATATTTTATTGCCGTGTATAGCGCCATATGATATTATTGCTTTGGTATATCAGACTTGATTTAAATAGTTTAGGGGTGATTGTAATTGGCAAGCGTATTTTTGAGAGACGGAGAAGATTCTGACAGTTTATTAAAAAGATTTCAAAGCTCTATGCAAAGGTCAGGCATCTTAAGAGAATTGCGTAACCGCAGGTATTTCCGGTCTAAAGGCGAACAGGAGCGAATGGATAAGGCTAGAAGTATTCGTAGATTGCGCAGGCGTGTCCGTAAGTTTTAACCATTGACTCTGATTTAGGTCCTTTTATCACTCATTAGTTTTTCACTAATAGAGAAAAGCCCATTAATTCATTACCATATTGGCTTTTAACCTATCTTAAGCTCTCCAATTCATTTTGTCGGTGATTTTCAAAAATGAATTATGTAATGTTTTGTTTGATACTATAATGCCTTCTGAAAATAAATTCGCTTTTTGCCCCTTTCTGTCTGTAGCAACCCCGCCTGATTCTTCAACCAACAATATCCCCGCAGCTATATCCCAAGGTTTCAAATTATAGTTAAAATAAAGATCTGTTCTTCCTGCTGCAACATAAGAAATTCCTAATGCTGAAGAACCAATTATTCTGACTGTTTGAATATCAGGCCACAGCTTCTGAATTATCTCGAACCCAAATTTTCCTCCATTATCGTTATAACTTAAATCCATTCCTATTATTGATTTTTCAATTTCTGTTTTACCAGCTATATTAATTGGCCTTCCATTGAGAAAAGCTCCTTTCCCTTTTTCAGCTATAAAAAGTTCGTTCTTTTTGGGATCAAAGTTAGCACCTGCCACAACCTCTCCATCATATGATAGTGCTACAACAATTGAAAATATTGGTATGCCTGCGGCATAGTTTCTAGTCCCGTCTATTGGAGCAACAACCCAAACAAACCCGCTTGGCACTTCCCCTTTAAATGTTTCCTCCCCAATCATATCCATCTCTGGAAAATTGCTTCTTAGGTGTTCAAATATTATTGTTTCCACCTCTACATCAACATCTGTCACTATATCTTTAGGCCCTTTAATTTTAACTTTTTTTTCTTGGTTAAATTTCAACAACAGGATTTCGCCTGCTATCTTTACGGCTTCTTCTATAACCTCTTTAACCGTTTTGCCTCTTTTTGATATTGGCAATGATGGCAATAATAATCTCCTATTATACAAATCGGCGGCTTTCAGACTAACAAATTGGTTGTTTTAAATCCCAGTATTAGTTCACCACAAATCCATAGACTCTAAAAACATGTTCTTTAAATCTTCTTTACTAAATTCAAGAGGGCATAATTTTGTAACACGGTGTTGGGGAAGCGTCCCTTCAACTAATTTATCCACGTCTTTTTCTGAATATCCTACTTCTCTAAGTCCATTTGGCATATTAATTTTTTTCATTATGTCTGTCACTGCGTTTGCTAAAATCTCGCCAGCCTTAGCTTTATCTGTGTGAGATGTTTCTACTCCAAGAAATTTTGCTGCTTGCAAATGTCTTTCTGGATCAGATTCTCCAGTAAACCTAAATACCGCAGGAGCATTTAGGGCGACGGACATACCGTGGGGAACAATTGGGCCTATTCCTGAATATCCTTCTGGGCTGAAATTTTTGACCATTCCCGAAACTGGATATGACATTCCATGGGGCAAATGACATCCCGCATTACCGAAACCAACTCCTGCATAAGTGGCTGCCAACAACATATTTGATTTAGCTTCGATGTTTTCGTCTTCATTCACTGCATCTACTATGTTTTCTCCTACCATTTGTATAGCCTTAGCTGACCATACATCACTAATTGGGTTGGAGCCTTGGTAACTAGGCCTAGAACCGGGTTCTTCTGGTGCTTCTCTTTTTTGGTATGGTAATGCTGTATAAGACTCCAATCCATGACATAAAACGTCTAGTCCGCTACAGGCTATGACCATACTCGGCAATGTTTTGGTTGAATCTGGATCAACTAAGCCAACGTCTGGCCTGAGAAATCTATGCGCAATTCCTGTTTTAGCTTTGATTTCTAAATAATCAAATATCGACACTCCTGTGGTTTCGCTTCCTGTTCCTGTAGTAGTCGGGATGGCTATAAGCGGCTTAAGTGGCCCCGGGACACTTTTTCCTTCTCCTAGCGGAGCATTAACATAAGTCAAAAAGCTGGATTTATAAGTTGAATACAAATTGCAAGCCTTAGCGGTGTCTATAGTTGACCCACCGCCAATGGCAACAAATCCATCGAAGTTTCCTTCTTGAGCACAAGTTATTGCATCTTTGAAAGATTTATCTGTCGGTTCTACTCTCACATCTGTATATAAAAAGCTATCTATTTTATAAGTTTTTATAGAACCCATAACATTTTTTAAAATTTGTGTTTTGGATACATTAATGTCAGTTAAAACCATAACTCGTTTTGCACCAAGGCGATTAAGCTCGTACCCAGCCTCTCCGCTAACTCCAGGACCATACTTTATGCTTGATGTGTCTATAGAAAAAGCTGTTTCAAACTTCATTTTTCTCCATTCTTGCCTTTTGTACAAGCCAAAATTAATATGTTTATAGTTTTGGTGGGTTATTCCTGCGCACTCATGCTAAGACATGTAACTGTCCTTGCAATGCCATCTATAACATGAATTTGGTTGGTAACCAAATTTCCAACAGAATTTAAATCAAGTCTTTTTACAACCACTATCAAATCATACGGTCCTGTAACCTGATCGACCGTCTCTACGCCGTCTATTTCATATAATTTATCAGCTATTTCTCTAGACCTTCCGACTGTTGTTTCTATTAATACATATGCTTTTGTGGGCATTTTACTTTTGCTCCAAATATTAATCGAATTCTATTTGCCCTTAGCTGTGGTGTCAACGCTAGTTTGTGGTTGGTTATTTGTGTTGGTATTTAATGTCTAAGCTTCATTCAATTGACCTTGTAAATATCTACCTTTTCGTTACTATAAACTGTTTCGATTTTCCCTTTCATGTTCAATCGAAACTTACTTAATCCTTTAGAAGAGTAATAAAGTTTTTCAAGGCCTCCTATATATATATATTTAACTTGATATTTTTTTATAAGTTCCAGTGCTTCTTCTGTGTTTTCGGTTTCATAAATTATATTTATATCAGAAATTCTTTTTTGGATTTCACTGTGTCGGTTCATTCTTTGCTGCTCTTGGTGCCATCTCCAGCCAAGTATTGTTGGATATCCAGTATATACGGATATTCTAGACCCCCATCTATACATTGGAGTGTTTGCTTCAAGAACAACCGGAGTTCCCGGTAAATTGTTGTTCATCCACTTAATCGCTTTATCGTCAAAACTTAAGTCTATCTTGCCCTTTTCATCCATATAGGTTGATCTGCTCATATATGTTTTTCCGTCCAATGTTGGTTTTGTTTCAATAAATCTATCTTCAACCCTCGCATTAGTGGCAAAAACAGGGTAAATAAGACCGCAGGCGATTAAGAAGCAACTCGCTATGACAACAGACACTTTGGTTTTAGTTTTTCCCTTTTCTTTTATTGCTTGAAAACACCGCCAAAACAGAAAGGAACAGCCTATTCCCAACAATACCCATGCTTGTAGATAAAACTTGAACACGGTGTTCATCCTATCTATATCTCCTTCAATTCTTACCAACTCCACCCCAAAAATTATTGCAAAAGCCATCAACAAAAGCAGGTGGTTGAAAGCCTGATATTTGTCTTTATAACCAAACCTTTGCAATCTTAAAATTACTAAATATACCAAAAACGCTATCATAAGGCCGGCCAACATGGCTGTATTTCCCAAAAATTGTTTTGCGGGCCCAGAGACCAGATAGCCGACAATCATGGCGACTAATACAATACAGGTTGCCATACGGATCGTTATCGACAGGGTTTTTATTTTAGAAAACATAAATATTTTTTTATAATTTATAAAGCAATAGGCACCAATAATGAAAATAAAGACTCCAAAAATCATGAGTGCTTGATTTAATTCTGTCTTATTGGTTGTGGCCTGCAAAGATGAGTAGAAATTTTCATAATTTGAGTAAAAAGGAATAAAGGCCACATATGACACAATGTACAAAACAGATGTTGTTAGAAGCCATCTGCCAACCACAACAATTCCAACACCTCCATGAGTAAACAATTCACGCAACATTAAAGCCAAGCTCCCCAACAGGAAATATGTCGGGAAATCCCAAGCATTGATAATTCTTACAGACCCCAGCACTATTCCCATAATGATTATCGGCAATAATTCATTTAGAGACATAAAACTGCTTTTGCCTTTGTTAATAGGAGACACTACTACAGTTAACATTATTCCCAACAATAACAATGTAAATGGGATAGAAATTAAGTGCGGATGCAGGTCTGCAAAAAGAAATGTGAAAAACGGAAATTCCGTCACTTCAAAACCCGGAGGGTCAGGAGGCATCATCCTGCTACTTTGCCAATAGTCAAACCCTGTCCACCTGGCCCCTTCAATCAACTTTTCCCAAATAGCCATCCCAACTTGTGAAGCCCCGTCTAAATTTCCCAACAAACAAACAAATGTCATCGATGTTAAGCCGGCAAAAATGGCTAGCAAGGCACCGGACCGCCTCGATTTAACACCACTTATGGAATGCCGGGTTTTGGAAACGGCACCCGAAAAGATATTGAAACCTAAACTAAACGAACCTACTAGAGCCATCGCGAAAAATGTAGGAACTGCTAAATTAAATGCCGTTGTTGGAACAATCCCGCATATTTTGATTAAGTTAGTTACTAAAAAATGCCCGTAGTAATAATAATTAAGAACGCCTCCAGAAAACCAAGGGTCATAAGGCGGCAAATATAGTGACCTGGTTAGCGCGTTTATATGTGCTAACTCCATGGGCTTTTCTCCACCACGATAAGGATGCCATAAATCCGGATTCAGCATCCTTATGATTAAAAAAGTGATAAATGCCAAGACAAAGATTATTTCTTCAACCGCAAATATCTTCCAGTGCCGTTTTAATAGAGATGTTATTTCTTTCCTTTTGAATAAAAAAATTGTTGCGTTTACCGATATTACTATCAGGGCAGAAATTATAACGGTAGTAGCGGTATACTCTAATATTTCCCAACTAACGAAAGACCATACCAAAAACCCCACTATAGACATTCCTAAAATCTTGGTAAGTCCGTACCCTTTGTCTGGTAGATTTTTAAATAATATCAGGGAAATCGGCAATGACGTAAATGCCAACAGCATTATTGCGATGCCCCAAACCAGTGCCGGGTACTTTTCAGAAAATGAATTGTTTGCAAACAATTCATTCCATTGGTTAGAAGATTGTTCCTTAATTCTAGATTGCGCCTGTAATTTAACGCTTAGATTATTGTCCCCTTTTATACCCTTGATGACAGATTCTTTTACTATTGCTTCTTCTATTTGTTGCGGGTTAAAATTGCCTGTGTTCCTGAAAACCAGCACCTTAGGGTGATCATAAACCGTTAAACTTTCATCCAAATATCCCAGATTCACAGCTTTCGCTTCGTTACCCTCTGGGGCTGCTAACTTCAAATTTGGATTTGAATAGGTATCGTTGATCAACGATACCCCCATTATCTTAGGATATTGCTTTTGGCTTGCTTCTTTTACCAATGAATATCCAAGTTTTTCTTTAAATAGTGCCTGGTAATACCCAGTTGTAAGGGGGTATCTTTCTGGCAATCTTGGGATAGTTCCATAAAGCCTGTTGGAAAAAAGAATCAAATACTGTCCTGAAGATAGAACTTTTGAAATCCCTTCTATTTTTTTCTTTGTGTCATCTTCATATAGTGCCAGTTCTTTGATTTCGTATTCATACATTTCCGGTATAGATTCTTCCCAGTGCTCTTTTATTAAAATGCTCCCGGGTTCAACATTTTGGTTAATCCATTCAGACGCCCTAACAGCGGTATGTTTCTCGCTGTAAATAGAAACGAAGGCCAGCGCTTGTGCTAGCGCTGTGAAAAAGATTACTCCATACAATATGCACCCAACTATTTTTAATGTTTTCTTCTTGAAAGTTGTTCTGTTGAAACAGTCATTCGCTAATACGCAACTTATTATGATAAGCACGGGGACGGCGGGTAAAAGATATCTCAAAAATTTTGCCTCTATCATTTGCTTAAACTTTGGCATTGTTCTTATTG
>CAYPYC010000022.1:0-493 GCA_964414905.1 uncultured Dehalococcoidia bacterium | reverse complement strand
GCCATCATAGTCTTTTCTAAAATGGAAAAAGGCCATTAGTGAAATAAAGGCCGTTCCTAAACCTAATGCCTGCCCGTAAGGATAAGGGACATTAACACAGAGAAGGGCGGGTAATAGAATTCCAGCAAAAATACAAGCGATGCTTGGTTTTATTTTCATTCCGCCTATAAATTGTCCTGCTAATCCAAAAATGACAAAAAGGGTCAAAGGAATACCTAGGCCCCACTTCATCAGCTGTAACGCTTGATAAATATAGGGGGTTGTGCCAATATATTGACGCGTATATGGGTAGTCTCTTATCCTCCAAACAACCTCTGCTTGTTCCAAAATATCTGCTTTATATTTAACCCAATCCAAAATCATGTACGGCTGAATTATGGCCAACACCAAAAATGCACATGAAAAACAATAAGCTAGAGGTACAAGGGCTTCCTTTAAAGTCAAATTAATACCCTTGGCTTTGTTAGTTAAAAAAAGAACGTAAACTGCCGCT
>CAYPYC010000021.1:3881-11582 GCA_964414905.1 uncultured Dehalococcoidia bacterium | reverse complement strand
ATTCAACAAATACTTTAGATAAGTATTCTATCGCTTCGGAATCTCTTGGAGGTTCGTTAGGCCATTTTGGAACTTCAGGTTCGTCTGCAACAAAGAAGTTATACAGATGCCTCGTAATAAAAGTTGCACATGCTGGCTGTTTTAATATTATGTCGATTATGTCTTCTCCATTGAAAGTTCCTGTATGACCAAGAAAAGTCTTTTCTCCATTGTCATGATCATCTTCATAATACTGGAATTCCCTTGGTACTGGTGGAGAAGGAATCCCCTCATATTCGTTTATGAAAGACCAACCAGTGAAAGCACGTGCACATTCAAACACGTCTTTTTCAGTGTAATGTCCTACTCCCAATGAAAACAATTCAAGTAACTCTCTACCCCAGTTTTCATTAGGTTCGTCTTTATGATTTTCTTGGTTATCAAGCCAAAAGATCATTGCAGGGTCTTTAGCCAGTTCTATTAACAGGGTTTTATAATTTCCCATACCGTTATTACGGAACATATCTATCTGAGCCTGCATGGCATCTCTATTTACTTTAGATATTCCTGTAGCAAAAATTTGATGCCAGAAAAGTGCCATTTTTTCTTGAAGATAACGTTGGCTGTTTGTCATTCTATATAGCCAGTTCAACTGGGCATGACGGGGTACATATAGAGTTTGTGCCATAGGGTGATATCTAAAGAAAGTCAGTTCATCATAATCAGGTTGGGATTCAGGTTTTAATAACTGTTCCACGGTTTCTTCATAACTTTGGGCACATAGTTTTTCTAGTAACTCGTGTGATGCTCCAAAGCTAGCTCTACGCATTAGATGGGACACAGATTTATATAAATCAGATTTCATTGATGCACTCAACTTTGTTTTTTGTATATTATAAGCCTACCTGGGTCATCGGCAATGATGATGTTATCATTTTGATCTACAGCTATACCTGTGGGGGCAAAGAAATTACAGTGATATTTCTTTGTTTCCAATTGGGTTTGTTTTAATAGATCTCTGGTTTCTGGCGAGTCACCTTGAATATTTCCAACAATCCGCCACCAAACGTAGTGTTCGGCTTTAGAGTTTATAGACTCAATATCTCCTCCCAAAGAAGATACAAAACTTCCATCACTACTATATATTTGTACTCTTTTGTTTCCCCAGTCTGTCACATATACAAATCCTTCGCTATCGACCGCCACACCTGCAGGGTGATTGAGAGAGTGAGCATGGTTGTTACTGACCCCGAAGTTTAAAATATGCTCGCCTTTGGAAGAAAATTTTTGGACACGGTTATTGCCCCAATCTGCTACGTAGACGTCTTCATTATTGTCACAGACTATTCCCCATGGCTTATTAAACTCTCCTTTATTGTTGCCAATTTTACCCCAGCTATTTATAAATACGCCTTCATCTGTAAAGATCTGTACTCGGTTATTGTTGCTGTCAACTACAAGTAAATTGTCGTATTTATCGAAGCATATTCCGCTAGGACCGTTAAGATGTCCATTTTCTGAACCTGATATGCCCCATTTAGTGATATGGTCGGCATTGAAGTTTACTTCAGGAAAGGGAGTGATAGTATCATTAGGAAATATTTTGATGACATTTTCATGTTCATCTGAGCAAAATAAAAGCCCATTTTTACTTACTGCTATACTGCTTGGCCAGGTAAATTGATTTCTTGCTATATCACCCACATGATCTTCGTCAACTGTTACTTTACTTATGCGCATATATGCATCGACAAGACCTTCGTGGCCTAGGTCTTCCTTGTATCCGAATCCTCGACTCAAAACATATAAAAACCCATCTTTAGAAGGTGCTATACCAACAGGGTAGCAAAAACCACCTGTTCTACCGAATACGCTTTCATTATGTTCTGCTGTTTGCCTGCCTATAGAGTGACTGTATCGCCAATTCCTATTTTTGATAGCTACCATGTATTTAAGTTCCGTTCATATATTCAAACGCGATATGGGTTTTGGGGTATTATATTTATATTTTAGAAAATTGGTCAAGAATATATTACGATGGATACACAAGTTAAAGTTTATGTTAATTCAAAAAAGGTAAAAATATATTGAAAGATAAGGTTGAGATACGTACAGCTAAACCTGAAGAATTTGATGAAGCCGCTAAAGTTATGTTAGAAGCCTATACAGAATATTCTTCAGTTCTTTCTCCTGAAGATTGGGAGGGTTATGCATCTAGGATAATCGATGTTCCTAGTAGAGCATCAGAGTCAGATCTTATTATTGCTAAAAAGACTGACGTTATTGTTGGTGCGGTGACTTTTTTCCCTATATTAAAAAATAGGACTTTGATGATTTGGCCGCCTGATTGGACAGGTGTTAGATTGGTAGCCGTTGCTCCTCAAAATAGGAGAGAGGGTCTTGGCAGAATGTTGGTTGAAGAATGCATAAAAAGGTCGCGGGAACAAGGGGCCATAGCAGTTGGGTTACATTCGAACAAGTTTATGGAAGCGGGTGTGAAAATGTATGAAAATATTGGGTTTGTCCGATCAGAAGAATTTGATATCAAACCTAGCCCGAAATTAACGGTGATGGCGTTTAAATTTGATTTGTTGAATCAAGAATGAATTATCAATGTAATCGAAAGGAGGTTTAATATGGATAGAAAAAAAGTAGGAAGGACTGATTTCGATATTAGCGGGATTGGACTAGGGACTGGGACTTTCGGAAGGGAAATAGATCAAGAAAAAGCTTTTGAGATTATGGATTACGCACTTGAAAATGGTATAACGTTTTTTGATACCGCGGAAGCGTATGGAGGGGGACAGGCATATGAGATAAGAAAACAATCTTACGGTACTACTGATGTCAGAGAAAAAAGTACTGAAATGAGTTCATCAGAACTTATAATAGGCAGGTGGATGAAATCTAGAGGTACTAGAAAAGATATAGAATTGTGTACCAAAATAAGTGGCGGTAAAGCAAGACCTGACCAGATTAGGACTGCTCTTGATGCAAGTTTAGAAAGACTTGATACAGATTTTGTTGATATATATAAAATCCATTCTCCTGATGTTAATACACCTATAGTGGAGTCTTTGGAAGCTATGGGAGAGCAGGTTGATTTAGGTAAGATAAAAATTATAGGTGGCGCTAATTATAATGGCGAGCAGATTGCTGAAATGTTGGATCAAGCAAAGAAAAATAAGTGTCGAAGGTTTGAGATAATGCAGCCTAACTATAATTTGGCTGTACCTGAGGCAGAAACAGAAGTGTTTCCAATTTGTACAAAAGAACAGATTTCAATTACATCGTATAGTCCACTAGGGGCTGGATTTTTGACCGGAAAGTATATTCGCGGTGATAGGAATGCAATACCTAAGGGGACTCGCATGGACGTAGCTCCTGCTCATATAGATATATATTTCAATGATCGTAGTTTCAATATAGTGGATAATCTCAAGCATAAAGCAGAGCAACTTGGAGTTCCGATAACACAACTTGCAATGGCATGGGCAATGTCTAACACTTCTGTGACTGCTGTTCTTGCCGGAGCAAAAACCACGAGTCATTTAAAGAGTGCTATCAATGCATACAATATGGACCTTGGCGAATTGAGATATGAAATGTCTACTTGGGAATAAAATCAATCATAATAATTGTAATCAAATACCTACTCAAATTAATTTGTGCTAATACGTCATAATCAAGCAACGGTGTTAGTTAAAGTATTGTTTTCGATTCTTGGTATATCTTGACAGAATAAAACCTAACATGGGGTACATATAATGAAAGATTTGCTGAAAAACAAAAAAATCATAGCAATCGTAGCGCTGTTAATAATAGGAATAATTATTGCAGCGATAGTTATTTTTATCATGGGTTCTCAGAATGAACCTCTTATTAACAAAGTTTTTATAACTGCGGGAGGGGCTGTAAGTAATGACACCTATCAATCTAGAGGTGGAGCTACAGAAGAAGATAAGGAGATGAGTGCTCAAATTGAAATACCACTTACTGTTAATTTAGCGTCGCAATCTGGATGGTCAAAGGCAACTGATTGTATTCCTGGACAGGGTAGTTACTACCAAAAACCTGATGGCTATCCTCTGATGACCATTTATGATTTTGATGGCAATTTGATTGGTATGTACCAGTTTTCAAATAATAAGATGTCATCTCCGTGGGAAGAAACAAGTGGACCTTCTAAATTAGACGGCACCCCGATTTTAGGAGAGCTGCATTATGGTGTGTATTTGTTTTTGTTAGACCCGATAAATGCGTGTGATTCAGGTACAAAATATGAATCTGTTTATTATCTTGCATCGAGGTTTAACCCTGCTTCTCCAACTTCGATTCCCTCATATTTGATACCTGATACAGCTGCATTAGCAATTGAACAGGGTTGGGTTGATCAGGCCTACTGCTCACAAGGAAGAGGTAAGTATTTTACAAAAGCTGATGAAGACTATTTGTTAATGTACAATTCGGCAGGTATCCCAATAGGTATTTATCAAAAATCCTTAGAATCAATGAATCTACCATGGAGAAAAATTCCTAAACTTGTTGGTGGTGGAGGATTAGATGTCATTACTGAAGAACATTATGGAATGTTTATATTTTTTGGCGATAATATTAGGGCTTGTAAATCCGGCGAAGCAGCCGCTGGTAGTGGATCTCCATATGGAGGACCTGCTTCCGCTGCACGGTCAACGCCTACGGCATATGTAGAACCTACAGCTACTCCTTTACCATCTGACTTACTTACAAATGTTGCAACCCAACTTGGTTCAGTATCTAACCTGAAGGTAATAGTTACAACTGATCCTGAAAACATCTCTGTAGCATCAGACGCAGATATTAGCGATAAAGCCCCTGCGTTTTCAGATATCATCAGTAATCTTACAGATGTTGGATATGCCAGTAACACTTGGATAGACAATGTTTCATATAAGGGTGTATCAGGTTCTTATACTGTTAAAGGAATCGATGCTTTGGTGCCGGGTGCAGTTGATGGTAATGTCATTAAAGTTAGTGCATGGGTATCTGATGAAGGTGTTCTGAGAAGGGTTCGTTTGGAGGGAGCATTGACCAGTGATGACTCATCCAGTGCTATCAGAACCTTTGATATAACAAAGTAATCTTATTGGTATCAGCGAAGTTAATTGAATGGAGAATTAGTTGTGGAAAAAGACCATGCAAACTTGGTTTGGATAGATTTAGAGATGACGGGTTTGGGCGATGAGCATGTTATTTTGGAAATGGCTACTTTAGTTACTGACGGTAATCTGAATATATTAGCAGAAGGACCTGAAATAGCTGTTTATCGTTCGGCAGTTGAGTTGAAATCTATGGAAGAATGGTCTGCAGAACATCACAAATCTTCTGGGTTACTAGAAAGAGTAAGTAAGTCTTCAATTTTGATAGGACAAGCGGAATCTATTACCATAGATTTTTTGTCTAATTGGGTACGCAAAGGACAGGCTCCATTATGTGGGAATTCTGTTCACACTGATCGCAGATTCATAAGGAAAGAGATGCCTGAGCTTGAAAACTTTTTGCATTATAGAATAATTGACGTTTCCACTATTAAAGGTTTAGCTAAACATTGGTATCCCTCGGTAACTCCTCCGGAAAAAAAGAGTGCACATCTTGCGATGTCTGATATTAAGGAGAGTGTAGAGGAATTAAAGTGGTTTAGAGAAAACATTTTCAAAACCAAAATCGAAGAATAATTAACACAGCGTAAGGCGAAATTATATGAACAAAGGTATATATCCCGAGTGGGAGCATTTTATAGAAACAAAACAATCCCCATATTTTAATAGCAGGCCAGAATTTCCTATGCTTAATGACGATACCCCAACCTTCATGGGAGCTGTAAAAGGTGATTCTGTAGATGATTTAAAGGGGGCGGATGCAGTTATTATAGGTGCTCCGTATGTAGCAACCTCCGGTGAGGAATATATGGGAGTTTCAAAGTATGAATGGATCGCAGCACCCAAAAGAGTGCGGCAGCAATCTATTAGATACAGGTCAGGCTATATACAAGATTTCGACCTTGATTTGTTTGAAAAACTAAATATAGTTGACTATGGAGATGCTGATATTCCAGCTGAGGTTATGGAAAATCAATCTCCAGAAAATATCCTTAAAGCACAGAAAGCTGTTGAGAAAAAAGTATCTGA
The DNA here is from genome assembly GCA_964414905.1 of uncultured Dehalococcoidia bacterium. Classification (GTDB taxonomy): domain Bacteria; phylum Chloroflexota; class Dehalococcoidia; order Lucifugimonadales; family OSU-TB39; genus OSU-TB39. The sequence continues at coordinate 5,436 of CAYPYC010000021.1, read as the reverse complement.
AGTATTGTCGGTTAATGCGGTACCAATAGTTATAGGTCAAAATTCTCCATGTGGTTCCTATGCTATCGCTAAACCCATAGCAGAACATACTGATGGATCTGTTGGTTGTATTAGTTTAGACACACATTGGGATGCAGAGACGATAGATGTTTTGACGAACGATCCTCGGATTGCAGGTAGTGAAAGTTGGAAACATAAAATGTATGAATTTCACGATAATATGGATCCTCGTCATTTAGTAGAAATAGGGGAAAGAGGTATGCTGGAAGATAAAGAAATAATTCGAAGTTACCTAAAGCAAGGTACTAGATTTATTTCTTCGTGGGAATTAAGAACTTCTCTTGGAATCGATGGATTGATTAAAGAACTTGACAGGGCATATGAAGGAACTGAGTCTGTTTATGTTCATTTTGACATGGATGTAATGGGTGGAGCAGGACCGGCACCCGGTGATATTTTAGGTGAAGCATCTGAACCTATCGGTTTAACCGACTATGAAATCATAAGGATTGCACATGAAATCGGTAAAAAAGGTTTGGGGGCTTTATCTTTTATATGTATACCCCCAGGTTCTCCATTAGTATATAGATGCATAGTGTACGTGATAATGTATCTGTTAGCAGGGATTGCACTAAAAAAGTGATTGTTAATTTCCGAAAAGCATACAGATTTAAGTTCTGTTTAGGTAGCAACTCATTTGAAATCTCGTTATTTATAAAACATAAGGGCGCAATATGAATTCCAAAGTATTTCAGTTATCTTCCTTTACTAGAGAAGAACTACTAAATCATATTCAAATGGGTCATTTCCAAAGTGTAATAATTCCTACGGGAAGTACTGAACAGCATTTAAACCATCTTGCGGTCAGCATGGATATAGAAATGAGTAAGTATATTGCTACAAAATCAGCGGAAGAATTGTATCCGAATACATTGATAACGGCCCCGATTTCTGTAGGCATAGCTGAACATCACATGTATTTCCCGGGTACAATCAGTGCTAAGCCTGGAAGCTGGCTATCAATAATTTTTGATTTGATAGAGAGTATTTTGAGACATGGGATTAAAAAGATATTGATATTAAATGGGCATGGGGGAAATGTAGCTCCAATACAAGGTGTCTTTGAACAATGGCAGCTTAATTTAATTGCTACGCAAAACACTTCAATAAAAGCAACTCTACCTTCAGATTTAGAAAATCATTATCAGTATGTGGATGCTGTATTAAATAATGAAGAAAATGATGTAGATATTAGATTTAATAGTTATTGGGATTATATACCTGAAAATTTAGCAAACTCCATTTTGGAAACTAAAGAATATCCAGGCCACGCTGGTGAATTTGAAACGTCTTTAGCTATGTATGCTATTCCTTATATTGTGCGATTTGACAAAGTATATTCTTCTAAGGAACCTGGTATACAGAAAGCATCTTTTGAAAAGGGTAGAGAATTAGCAACTCAAGCAATAAATGGCACAATTTCAACCGTTAAAGATATGCTTAAGATATGATGATTAACAATCCCTAATAGAAAGTTAATTTGATTTTTCCCATA
>CAYPYC010000021.1:0-3871 GCA_964414905.1 uncultured Dehalococcoidia bacterium | reverse complement strand
ATAACAATTTGAATTTTGAGTTACCACATTTTTCGCAAAATTGACCGTTTTTCTGTAAATGATTTCCACAATTGAGGCAGAATTGCCTTTCGGGCGATTCTTCATTGGATTGTCTTACAGAAGATGCAGTTCTATCTTTGAATTCAATTGGTACTTGAGTATTTTTGTTGTTTAAAGGGATGGTCATGAAGTATTGATTTCTGTTGTTATTATGCTAATTAAGTTTTTATTGTTTAATGGTGCCGAAGGTGGGAGTCGAACCCACACATCCATTACAGATACTGGTGTTTGAGACCAGCGCGTCTACCATTCCGCCACTTCGGCTTTAAAAACATATACGGTTATCATGATTTCCAAATGAATCAATATGATTATCACATGCTTTTTTATTTTAAATAAGTATTAAAATCGTTAATGTAAAACAAGTTACATATTAATTTTTTTGTCGCCTGAAAGAAATGATTCAGGCTCTTTTTGAAATGCATGGTTACAACCTGGGCCACAAAAATAATATGTGGTGCCTGTATACGAAAATTTTCCACCTGGAGGGTTGTTAGTTTTAACTTCCATATCGCATACAGGGTCTATAGCTTTATCTTCTTTTTTAGACAAGAATGGTATTTTCATTCTGCCACCTTTGTTTTCAGTTTCTGATAATAAATTAATCCTTGAAGAATTTATTATAACGCTAATTGAGCTCGCAGCCATTGCTAATGCTGCAATAATAGGATTGATTAAGCCATTATCATTTATTATCAAATTAGATTTTATTTGTATATCAAAATAAATAAATATTGGATGCATTAATCCAGCTGCTATAGGCAGTAATGCTAAATTATAAATAGATGCCCATAGCAAATTTTGTTTTATTATTTTCATTGTAGTTTTACTGATTAATATTGCATATAAGATTTTACTTAATTTGTTATTTGTTAGCGTGATCCCTGAAGCTTGAATTGCTACATCCGTACCTGAACCCATGGCTATAGAAATGTCAGCTTGAGTTAATGATGGAGCGTCATTGATTCCATCTCCTATCATACATACAGTTTTGCCTTCGTTTTGTAGTTTTTGTATATGATCAGATTTTTCTGTTGGATACAATTGAGAAAAGTATTTTTGTGTTCCTATCGAACGGGCTACCTGTTTTGTTACTTGGTTATTGTCTCCACTCATCAATATAGTATTTTTCCCAAGATTATTTAGTGAGGCTATGACATTTTGGGCATCAGGTTTGATAGTGTCAGTAAAACCAAACATAGCTACTAACTCATTGTCTATAGAAAGTAAAACCGTACTCATGCCATTTTTATTTGAATCTTCGGTTTGTTTCCTCCATATTTCTGAAATCATATTTGGTTCAAATAATTTAATTTGACCAACCATGATTTTTCTATCATTGATTTTAGCTATTACGCCTTTTCCAGGTATTGCTGTGAATTCAGAAGGTTCCATAATCGATAAATTTTTAGATTTGCAAATTGAGGATAATATTTTTCCGAAAGGGTGTTCAGATTTGGATTCTGCTGACCCAGCATAAATGAGAGCTTCTTCCTCTGTTATATTTGTGGTAAATATATCTTTTAAGTGTGGTTTTCCTAAGGTTACAGTACCGGTTTTATCGAATACAAATGCCTGCATGTTATGCAGGTTTTCTAAAGCAGAAGGTTCGCTAAAAATTACACCTGCTGATGTTGCCTTTGCAGAACCTAGCATAATTGCTATCGGAGTAGCGAGTCCAAGTGCGCATGGACACGCTATGATTAAAACAGAAACTGCAGTTAAAATTGCATTTTCGAAGTTGCCTTCACTTGGTAATATTGTCCAGGCTAAGCCAACGATTATTGCAATAAATATTATTACTGGAACAAATAAATTAGAAACCCTATCAACAAATTTTTGTATAGGTACTTTGGATTCTTGTAGTTTTGTTAGTTGTTCTATGATTTCGGTAAACAAACTGTTCTTACTGGTTTTCGTTACTCTATAAGTAAAAGAGCCTGTTGTGTTTACTGTTCCCGCAAATACAGGGGATCTGTGGATTTTTTCAATTTCCATACTTTCTCCGGTTATAGCTGATTCATTGACCCAACTATGTCCAGAAATAAGTTCGCCGTCAGTCGGAATTCGATCTCCAGGTTTTATTAATATTTGGTCATTTACTAATAATGAATCGATCTTAGTATAGGTTTGTTGATCATCTTTGATGACCAAAGCAGTGCTAGGTTGCATAGACATCAATGTATTTATTACATTCATGACTTTGAACTTGGATCTTTCTTCAATATAACGACCAATCAAAACTATACCAATGATTGCAGTAGAAGCTTCAAAGTAAACTGTATTTTCTGAAGATGAATCAAAAACCGTAATATATAAACTATACAAATATGCTGTTGACGTACCAATAGCAATTAAAGTTTGCATATTTGACCTATAAGTTTTTAGAGCTTTCCATGCGCTAATATAAAAATATCTCCCAGCCCATAGTTGTACTGGAGTGGCAATAATTAAAAATAAATATGTTATAGGAAAATAAAAAAATGATTCAAAAGAACTGTAGTTAAATATATTTATAATTATCGCTGATATTATTGCAACTGATGCTTTAATAAGAATTGGTTTGGAACCTAAAGGATTTGCATTTTTAACCGACTCAGTAATATCAAATGTTCCATAACCGATATCGGTTACAGAGTTTGATATTTCTGAATCTGAAAGTGTTCCGTTTATTACGGTTATAGTTGCTCGGTTGGTTGCTAGATTTACGTTAGATTTAATAACACCGTTTAGATTTGATAGCGAATTCTCTATATGAAGCACGCAAGATGCACACGTCATGCCAGTTATACCTAATTTAACAGTGCTTGTTGGTATCTCATATCCCCATTTCGAAAATTCATTAGCGATTGGCACAAATGCATCGGTGCTATCTATTTCACATGTTACAGTCGACGTTTTCTCTGTCGTTTCTATTTTCGCTACTTTTTCCAATGAGGTTAAATTAGAGGTTAGTTCAGAAAAATTCTCTTGCTGAAATAATTCTTCTGGAATCGGTATTTTAATGGATTTAGACATCTTATTTAAGTTTAAATGTAGCAGTACCGGTAGTTGTTTTTACCCCTTCGGTGTTTTCTATCCATACATCACAGTCGATTATTTTTTTGGAGTTAGCAGTAATGATTTTTGTGATTTTCCCATTGCATTTCATTAGAGAACCTTCAAAATCTATTGAATTATACCTGACAAATAATCTACCTAAAGTTCCCGCCTCATTTATGAAATTTGTTATCATTTGACCAAGGAAAGCGGATTTTAGTGCCCCGTGGACGATTACTTTTGGCAATCCTATCGATTGGGCGAATTGTTGGTCATAATGGACTTCATAGAAATCTCTTGATGCACCGGCGTACATAACTAGTTGTTTAGTAGATGGTTGTTTGATAAGTTCAGGGATAGTATCTCCTATGCTGATAGAATCAACGGTTGTAATAGGAGGGGTCAAATGAAGGTTTTTAATTGATGAGGATGTGTGCTTGTTGGATTTCATCCGTCTTTCTGTGAAATAATTGTAATAAATTATCGTACTTATTTGAGAACAAAAAAGCTCATCTTCTTGATTAACATAATTAAATATTGATTTAACTATGCACATTTCTCCCAAACTTCCATTTCTGATTTTTACTTCAGATATGCAGCCATGTACCGTAATTGTGTCACCATGTTTGATTTCAGAGAAATAGTGCCATTCGCTGCTTCCGTCAAGTCTATCAGAATATGGATTATCAATTTCTATCTCCAATGCGCCAGGTTTTAAATAACGGGTAAATGTTGCAGGTGTTGTTAATTTAGAAACCGATGCAGTGTCGAA
>CAYPYC010000020.1:0-11898 GCA_964414905.1 uncultured Dehalococcoidia bacterium | reverse complement strand
TGGGTCGCTGCAGTCACGCATGTAACCACATTTAGTACATTTAAGTTTGCAATGCACATCAGTGAATTGGAATCCACAAATATCACATGTAACGATTACAGTTTGATCGTTAATTTGCAGATTATGCTTTATAACTGTGGACATATTGGAATTAATGTAGAGACGCTGAGTATTTATACTTTTGAAACCTATATGTAAATTATAATAAACCTACCACCTCATTATAAAATGATAGGTCTATTTTTATATCAAGATTTAGATTTCGAATAAGCGTATACAGCCGAAGTTCCGGTTCCTACAAAAACAAGGCCAAATAATGCAAGAAGAACTATTGCCATATTCAAAGATTGTCCGCCTGTAGAAGGCAGTGTTGCAGCAGGAATAGATACAGTAGCATCAACCCCTGATAGGCTTGTGCTAGCTGATTCAGCTTGACTTATTCCTGGATGGCTTCCCCAGCCATTTAAAGATGCTTCTAAACCAGAGATTAATGTGTTGCCACCTGGGCCAATGTATATATCGGCTAAGCTAGATGAACTTGCTGAAGCAACTTGCCCGGCAGCATCTCTAGATACAGCTGACCAAGAAGATATGTTTGCAATGGCGGTATTTATAGTAGTAGTATAGGCAATCGCATCATCGTCTTCACTAGCTGTTGCAGAGTCAAGTGCTCCCTGAGACTGGACACTGGCAGCAGATGCAAGTTCAAGAATGCCCCCTGAGCCAGTAATTATACTGCTAGCTTTATTCGCATAGTTTTGTTTGTCAGCTAAAGTCGTGGCAGACTTAGCCAAATTAGCTTGAGCTAGAGCCTGTGAAACCTCAGATTTTAAAGATGCAATGGTAGCATCTAGCGCTGTTGTCGCGGCATGCGCCTGAGAATTACTTGCTAATATAGCTAATGTTATTGCTATAACAGGCAAAAAGGTTTTAATAAAAATCATGTATTTCTTCATTTCGCTTCTCCAAACGACTGTAGTTGAGAGACATTTTGGACTGCTTATGCATGTCCTATAAGGTAATAATTTACCACAAGCCAACGGTTTAGCCTAGGCTTCTGTATACTAAATTTCAATAAAGAATTTTTTTGTATATATCTAGAGTTTAAATATAAATAAATATATTGTATTGGAACTGGAGTTATATTTACTGTAAATCTATAATTCAAAAATTCATTGTAGGAGGAAGCTCATGTTAGAACGTTTTAAAGTGCCAACTAAAGATCAAGTTCGTGTAAACCATATGGATTTAAGGGAAACAGTTAAACAAATATTTCAAAAAATGGGAGAGACTGTTGAAGATGCAGCCATTGCATCTGAAGTGTTAGTTGAATCGGATTTGAGGGGGGTAGAAAGCCATGGTGTTTCTAATATGTTGAAAGAATATATTAGTTATTATAAAGATCAAATAATTAAACCAAGAGCAAATTGGAAAATTGTAAAAGAGTCGCCATCAACTGCGACTGTAGATGCTGATACTGGATTAGCCGTAATTTTAGGACCAAAGGCAATGAAGATAGCGATACAAAAAGCCAAGAAGGTAGGTGTTGGCATTGTGACGATGAGAAACGCAGGTCATTCGGGAGCGATAGGACATCATGCTTTGATAGCCGCTAAAGAAGATATGTTAGGGATGTGCATGACCACCGGTGGTCTCAGGGTTGTTCCAACTTTTTCTGCTGAGCCTTTATTAGGAACAAATCCAATAGCAGTGGCGGCCCCTACAAATAACAAGCCAACATTCTTATTTGATGCTGCAACATGTTCGGTTGCAGGAAATAAGGTTAGATTAGCTCAAAGGAGTGGTAAAAAATTAATGCCTGGGTGGGTGTCTGACGAAAATGGTGCTCCTATAATGGAAGAATATAAAGTAGAAGATCATGTTGATATTCCCCCATTGTTACCACTGGGTGGTACTAGGGAAATAGGGTCGCACAAGGGATATGGTTTATCTTTAGTAAATGAAATAATGTGTTCTCTAATGTCTGGAGGCATACCTAGTATGCTGGAGGGCCATGAAGCCACCAACAAACATCTTTTTGCTGCTTATGACATATCTGCTTTTACTGATTTAAATGAATTCAAGAAAAACATGGATGACATGTTGAGTAAATTGATGGATTCTAAGCCAGCCCCTGGGTTTAACGAGGTTTTATATCCAGGATTGCCAGAATTCAAAGATGAAAATGACAGATTACTGAATGGAATTCCTTTGCATAAAGAGGTTGTTGAATTCATACAAGAAACGGCTTCAAGATTGGAGATACGTAGCTTAGACTTAAATTGATTTTTGGGAGATTTTATGCTTAAAACTGCTCTTCACATTTTTCTCCTGAGATTATGGCTACAGAACCAAATGACATGCTTTGAGTAGTTATATTGCTGAAACCAGATTTTTTCATCAACCGTACAATCTCATCACGTGTTATAAAACTACCGACCGATTCAGGTAGATATTTGTAGGCGCTCTTGTTGCCAGCAAATATTAAACCAAATAAAGGAACAACATTTTTGAAATAATAACCAAACAATTTTGTTAATGGTGATTCAGATGGGTTTTTTACAATTTCCAGTATTGTTATTTTCCCTCCTTTGCAAAGTGCTTGTTTTATTTCGCTTAATGCTTTATCAATGTCGATGAAATTCCTTACTCCGAAAGCTACAGTAACTAAATTAAAAGTTGATGGTGGAAAAGGTAGATTGTGCGAATCAGCCACTAGATAAGACAATTTATTATTAACTGGCTTTGATTTTTTTCGAGCTATCGAAATCATTTCTGGAGTGAAATCCAACCCAATTATTGAAGTAAATTTGGGATTTTTAGATAAAAGGATAGCCATGTCTCCTGTTCCAGTAGCGACATCTAGCACCCGGCCAGAAATATCGGCTGCACTTATAGATATTGTTTTTCTTCGCCATATCCAATGCTGGCCCATACTAATTATTGTGTTGAGCAAATCATACCGTTTGGCAATTGCCGAAAACATGTTGGAGACATACCGACTCCTATCGCTACCTTTTAATTGTGCCAAGTTAGTTCCTCAATATTTCTTAAGAATTTTGGTTGCTAATATGCTTTATAGATTTTGGGATATATTCTAGTAAATCGCTTGCCAACGCTCCTTGATCTCCATATTGGCAATTTACATATTTTCCGGCTTGCCCGTGAACAAAAACAGCTAATATGGAAGCAGATTCAGGAGAAAGCCCTTGAGCCAAAAATCCAGCAATGATTCCTGCCAAAACATCCCCTGTACCAGCTGTAGCTAAAGATGGATTTGCAAATGGGCTGATGAAAATGGTACCTGTAGGCGTAGCTACAATGGTATTAGCTCCTTTAAGGATAATAAAGGTTTTAGATTCACTTGCAATATTTGAGGCAATGTTTATTTTGTCCGAATTTATCTTATCAATGGATAAATTAGTCAATCTAGAAAATTCTGCTAAGTGCGGAGTTAAAATTGTTTCAGAAGGTAGATTAGACCACCAATCTTCTTTATCGTTTTTATTCAACATATTAATTGCGTCTGCATCCAATATTGCTGGTGGAAGTTTAGGCTTTTTTTCTAACAGGCCTTGTAAAAACCTTTGGGTTTCAACAGCTGTTCCAAAACCCGGCCCAATCAAAAGAGATTTATATTTGGTGATGTTATTTAAAAGCATTTCGATGTTATAATCTCGACTTGTTTCGTTTGAAAAATCTGATAAAGGCAAATATGTTGGAATCGGGGTTAACGAAGATACGGATTTTTGAATGTCGCTTGTTACTGCGAGGGTGACTAATCCAACCCCAGATCTAGCGGCGGCAATTGCAGATAGATAGGGTGCTCCTGTATAAAATTTGGATCCACCTATAATTAATGTTTTACCAAAAGTCCCCTTATGTGCATTTTTAGGCCTATTTGGAATAACATTTTTTGCCCAAGATCTAGTTATTAAATGGATTTTGGATTGAGGGATGATATTTTTTGGGATTCCTATATCTAAAACTTCAACTTTGCCTGTTAATGAGGATCCTTGATTTAAATAAAGTCCAAGCTTAGGATAACCAAAGGTTAAGGTCAAATCGGATTTTATACTTAGTTCATCAGCATCTCCTGTATCCGAATTAAGCCCTGAAGGGATGTCAACAGATATTCTGTAAAGATTTTGATTATTGGTTTTTTTGATTAACTCAAATATGGGCAGATTGTGTCCTTGAATTGATCTAGATAAGCCTGTTCCCATAATTCCATCAACGAGAAGGTTAGATGTAGAAATCGCAAATTTCAAATCACTTAGCTGTGAGTCATTTAAATAATTTTTAATTTGAACCCCCAGATTTTGTAGGGGCGTTGTGCTCAGATATGACTCTTTTCTTTTTGAGCATAAATAAACTGTTACTTCTGCACCCCACATTTTGAGATATTTAGCAGCGATTAATGCGTCACTTCCATTGTTACCAGAGCCTACCAAAACAAGAATGTTGTTAGGTGCTAGATTACCCAAAAGTTTTCTTGCTTTTCTAGCTATCCCTAAACCAGCATTTTCCATCAATGTGTTTTGAGAGGTGCCTTGTTTGAATGCTTCATTTTCTAAATCTCTCATTTCTTGGGAAGTCACAATTTTCATTTTTGATTATCTATCGTTCCTACTACTACAGCTATTGCAAATTCTCTTGAATGAGAAAGAGATACACTGAGGTTGTTTATATTATTTTTGAAAGCATGAATTTTAGCTTTTCCGTGCAATAAAATTTGTGGCGCTTCACCAGGGTTTCTGGTTACTTCTATATCTTTCCAATTAACTGTTGTGCCTGTTCCCAGCGCTTTCATGACAGCTTCTTTGGCGGCGAATCGAGTAGAAAGTTGATTGATTCTATTATTACAATAAATCAATTCTCTAGATGTATAGATTCTATTGAAAAACCTATCCTTATATAGGTCGGCTATCCTGCCTATGCGTTCAATTTCAATTACATCTACGCCAGTGACTAGCATAATAATTTGGGTAATATAACCGTTGTTTAATTGCTTATATTTGACTCATCGAGAATGTTAGGAATCATGTTTTCCCATCCTATCGCCATAACGTGTATGCCATCACACATTTCACGAATTTCTTTGATGATATTTGCCGTAATTGAAATGCTTTCTTTTTTTATAGCATCTCTGTTGCTTAAATCAAGGCTTTTAATCATATTCTCCGGTATAGAGATTCCGGGCAGATATGAATTGAGGTAATTTGCCATCTTAGCAGATTTAAGAACAATTATTCCGGCAAGAATTGGAACATTAAAATTTTTGGCAGTCGCCATAAATTTTTCCAACGCATCTGGCTCAAATATGGCTTGTGTCTGAAAAAATTGGGCTCCGCTTGCAACCTTTTCTTCCATTTTGACAAATTCAGTTTCTAGGTCTTTAGCACCAGGATTTACTACGGCACCTCGAAAGAATTCAGGATTACTTTCAAGAGCATTCCCACCAAGGTCTTTTCCTGTTTGCATGGCTTTCATTGCATCTAGAACTTGAGTTGAGTTTAAGTCAAATACAGGTTTGGCTTCTGGGTGATCTCCGTGTTTAGGAGGATCGCCACTCATGGTCAGAACATTTGTTATGCCGAGTGTGTTGGCTGCTATTAAATCTGCCTGTATTGCTATTCTATTCCTGTCTCTTCCTGTGATTTGCAATATGGGTTCAATGCCGCGCTGATTCAAAAGGTGCGATACTGCAATAGGTGCCATCGTCATATTAGAACCTGCTGAATCAGTAATATTAATTGCTACTACTCGTTCCTTTAGCATATCGGCTTTATTAAAGAGTTTTTCTAAGTTAATGCCTTTAGGAGGGTTTAGTTCACAAGTTACTGTGAACTTTCCTGTTTGTAAATTAGTTGAAAGTTTACTCAAAGTTCAATTTCTCCAATTAATTTTTTTGCAGACTTTTATATTGAATCATTATATTGATATTCTAATACAAGATAAAGAATATTTATTTGTATTGTGTAGTTTAATATTTTAGTAATATATATTGTCTTAAGGAAATAATAATGTCTGTTGTACTTGATGGTAAGGCCATTGCAGATGACTTAACAAAATCTGTAGCCTCTGAAATAAATTTAATAAGAAAATCCAATGCTGGATTTTCTCCGGGACTAGCCGCAGTTTTAGTTGGAGAGGATCCGGCTTCTAGAGTGTATGTGAGAAACAAAAAAAGGTCAGCAATAGGTGTGGGAATGGAGGCTTTAGATTATCATCTTCCAGAATCAACGAACCAAAAAGAATTGGAAGATTATGTAGCTAAATTAAGTAAAGATGTCAAAGTAGATGGAATATTGGTGCAATTGCCTCTCCCCGACCACATTGATCAAGAAAAAATTATTAATGTAATAAGTCCAGACAAAGATGTTGATGGATTGCATCCATATAACGTAGGGCTTTTGGTGAAAGGCCAACCTAGATTTGTTCCGGCCACCCCTGCGGGAGTACAGCATATATTGGTTAAAAGTGGGATAGAAGTTTCAGGAAAACATGTAGTAATTTGTGGAAGAAGCGAGATAGTTGGAAAACCCTTGGGGTTACTGCTGATGCAGCGCAATAAAGGAGCAAATGCTACTGTTACGGTGTGTCATAGCCGAACTCAAAATCTTTACCATATTACTAGTCAAGCAGATATACTTATTGCTGCGGTTGGTCAACAAAACTTTATCAAAGCAGATATGGTCAAAAAAGGAGCAGTTGTGATTGACGTAGGCACGAACCGTGTTCATGATGACAGTCGCAAATCAGGATATAGGTTGGTAGGAGATGTTGATTTCGAAAATGTTAAAGATGTTGCATCGGCAATTACACCCGTTCCTGGAGGTGTGGGTCCTATGACTATAGCCATGCTTCTAAAAAACACTCTTGAATCAGCGAAAAGAAGAATTAATCTTTAAATTTTGATTTGCCTAGTTAAACAGACCCCCAAATGAACATAGATTACTTTGATTACTTTTTACCAGATAACCTGATAGCAAATCAGCCTGCTGAACCACGCCACTCTTCTAGGTTAATGGTTATAGACAGAATATCTAAGAAACTTGAAAACCGTAAATTTTGGGATATAAAAGAATATCTTAAAAAAGATGATTTGTTGGTTTTTAACGACACGCGTGTTATTAATGCCAGGCTATATGGGGTTTTCTCCGGTGCGACTCAATCTAAGTTAGAGATTTTACTTGTAGAAAAAACTTCACCTGCTGAATGGAAAATTATTTGTAAACCAGCAAAAAAATTCAAACTTGGTGTAGAAATTGAATTAATTGGTCAAATGGGTCAAATTAAAGGTGTCATAAATAAAATATATGAAGATGAATACAGAGGAATTAAATTTGATAAAGAATTAAATTTAAAGTCTGATGGTTTGTTGCCCCTTCCACCTTATATAAAAAAACCTTTAGATGATGACGAAAAATATCAGACTGTTTATTCGAGAAATTTGGGAAGTATAGCTGCTCCAACTGCCGGACTTCATTTCACTACCGAATTAATGGCGGAAATTGCATACAAACAGATAGATATGGTTTATTTAACCCTTAATATTGGCCCCGGTACCTTTAAACCAGTTAGGGTTAACCAATTAGATCGACATAAAATGCACTACGAAAAATATAGGATTGATAATCAAACATTAAAAGCTATTGCATCTGCCAAGAGTCAAGGCAGAAGAATTGTAAGTGTTGGTACTACAACCGTTAGAGTATTAGAACACTTAGCTATCACTGGAGAATTAGGGTTAAATGAAGAGTTGCCAAATAATGGGTTTTTAGATGGACAGACCAACCTTTTTATATATCCTGGATATAAATTTCAAATCGTTGATGCGCTAATTACCAATTTTCATTTGCCTCGTTCAACCCTATTGATGTTGGTAAGCGCTTTCGCAGAGCAAGTTGGTGAAAACAATGATGGTATTGAACTTATAAGAGAAAGTTACAGGAAAGCCGTTGAAATGAATTACAGGTTTTACAGTTTTGGCGATGCGATGTTGATAATATAAACCATCTACAATTTGTTATCTGAAAGTCTTGAAATATATTTTTTGAATTGTAGTATTTGTATAGTAGGTGTGATGTGACAAAGACAGTTGGGATTGTTGTGTTGATGTTATAATCGCTTTGAATATTAATTGGGGATTGGAGTTTTTATGGCTATAAACAAAGAAGCGGCTGAAGTATATAAATCACTTGGAGTAAGGCCGGCTATAACGGCTTCAGGTGCTACCACAATGTATGGCGGCAGTAAATTAAGGCCAGAAGTCTATGATGTTATGAACAAGGCATCTAGCGTTATGGTTAATATTGATGAACTTAACGTTAAAGCCGGACAAGAAATAGCAAATATGATTGGAGCGGAGGCTGCTATGATTACCTCAGGGTCAGGAGGTGGTTTGATATTGCAAGCAGCCGCCTGTATAGCTGGTTCTGATCCAGCGAAGATGTCGATGCTTCCAGATACCACTGGTATGAAAAATGAAATAATTATACATAAAAGCCATAGATTTGCTTATGACCAACTCTACAGAGCAGCAGGTGCAGAGCTGGTTGATATCGGAGATGCACTTAGAGTACATCCATGGATGTTGGAAAATGCAATTAATGAGAATACAGCTGCGGTAGCATATCTCCATTGTAACTTTGTGTCGAGAAGGGCATTGCCGCTTAAAACGGTTGTTGAAATTGCTCACTCTCGTAATGTGCCAGTCATTGTAGATGCTGCATCGACTTTACCCCCTAGGTCAAATTTCACCAAACATATTGAAGAAGGAGCTGACCTTGTTCAATTCAGCGGCGGAAAGGGCGTAAGAGGTCCTCAAGGGACAGGCATTCTTTTGGGTAAGAAGGAATTTGTTGAGGCGGCCTATGCGAATGCATCTCCACATCAATTTATTGGGAGAGGAATGAAAGTTGCAAAGGAAGAAATAATTGGACTAGTAGAAGCTCTCAGGATTTTTCTAGATGAAGATGAAAATCAACAGATGCAAAGATATCAAAAGATGTGTGAAAAAGTCTTAGATGCCTTTGTAGAAGTACCAGGTTTGAAAGTGGAAATTAAACATGATGAGTTTGACTACCTGGTTCCTACTGTAGTATTTACTTTTACTAAAGAATGGACAGGATTAGGACGAGATGCGGTTTTGCAGAGTATGGAAGATGAAGACCCCAGAATTTTTTTGTGGCAGTTGGGTAATCCTGATGAGATTGGCATCGAACCTTTAAATCTGGACCAAGACGAATTAGATATAGTTATAGAAAAATTGAGAACAAAATTAATTAATTAACATCGATTAAGTAATTATTATTTGCCTCGAATCATGCTTGGCTTGATTCGAGGATACTTATTACGCATGTTCCTCCGGTACCACCTACATTATGGGCCAACCCAAGGTTTAGATCCTGTTTAGGTAATTGTCTCGAGCCAGATTTGTTGGAAAGTTGAGTCCATAATTCAACAAGTTGGGCAACCCCGGTTGCACCTACTGGATGCCCTTTTGCTTTTAATCCACCGGATACGTTTACAGGTAAATTACCTGACCTCTCAGTTTCACCTGCCAAAGTAGCTTCTGCTCCTTGTCCTTTTGGGAAAAAGCCAATATCTTCTATAGCCATGATTTCAGCAGGGGTAAAACAGTCATGTACCTCAGCTAAATCAATGTCGTTAGGTTTTACTCGTGCTGAATTGAAGGCTTTCATTGACGCATCTCTACTAGAAGGAATTGATGTTATATCTCTACCCCATGTATATAGTGGACCCGCACTTGCTTGTTCAGATGCAAGTATTTTGACGTATGAGTCGGTGAATTGAGAAGCAATTTCCTCATTTGTGATTATCAAGCATGCAGCGCCATCGGTTATTGGTGCACAATCAAATAGATGTAAGGGCGAACTCACTAGAGGGTTTTGCGTTAAATCTGATAGAAATTCATATTCGTCACCCCAAAATATTTTGTTTGAACTAGTTTCATCTAATTGGGCTTTCTTTTTCGCCATTATTTGTTTAATTGAAAGATTGATTTGTGCTTTTGGGTTTAAACTTGCATTGTCATGGTTTTTGATTGCCACTTTCATTAAATGCTTCCTGTCCATTTTATATTTTTCCATGTATGCGCTAGCCATAACCGCATAAAAGGCAGGAAATGTAAATGCACCCTGATCAACTTCAATACTCACATCAGCTGCTTTTGCAAGATAATCTTGCACTAAACTTAGTTTAGTATTAGTCATTTTTTCTACGCCGACAACAAGGGCAATTTTTGAAGTGCCAGCCTTTATCGAATTTACAGCTTGTCTAAAAGCTAATCCTCCACTAGCACATGCACCTTCTATTCTTGATGCTGGGCGAGGGGCTAAACCGAGCCAATCAGTGATAAGATGGCCAAGATGCGCCTGTCCTTCAAATGAATCATTGGTGAAATTACCAATGAATAGCTCGTCAATTTCTGTTGGATCAATTCCTTTTTCTACTGATTTTATTGTTTCTATGTAAGCTTCATGTACTAAGTCTCTAGAATTAAAAGACTCAAATCGTCCAAATCGCGAAACTGCACCACCTATTATTGCCACGCCTTCGGATTTTGGATTTTTTCTTGTATACATATGTCTTTTCCTTGTATTCTTATTATAACAATGAAATGGGTTCTAATCAGGTGATAAATTCGTAATGGATACGGTGATAAGTGTTCAATTAAATCAATCCGATGTATTAATAGAATGGTCTGACGGCCATAAATGTTCCAACATTGCACGCGATTTAAGGTTGAATTGTCAATGTGCTGAATGTGTTGAGGAATGGAGCCACAAGAAATTACTTGATCCAATCTCGGTACCAAATAATTTAGTTGCAGAAGATTTCATGCATGTTGGTAAATATGCAATACAGTTTTTGTGGAGTGATGGCCACTATACAGGGATATACCCGTTTGATTTATTAGCAACATTGTGCAATTGCAAGGACAGAAAAATTAAACATTAATCATCACTATCTTTTTTTAAATCCAGCGACGTAAAACAAAATGAGGCCAGGAAAAGAATAATATTTAATCAGATTAGAATGTTATTTAGTAAATTAACTAGAACAATATTCGGTCTGGCATTCAGTTATACTAACTTTTATTCAGAACACAACCATCTTAATATATATTTGTAAAAAAGAGGTGTTGGATGAGAATAGGAATACTTGGTGTTGGTGCTATAGGGGGCGTTATTTCTGCTTATCTAGCGAGGGCGGAAAACGATATAACACTGATTGATCTTTGGCCAGAAAACGTAGATTCTATCAACGAAAAAGGCTTGAAAATAACGGCTTTTGAAGAAGAGTTTCTAGTTACTCCCAGAGCTTTACATCTGGGACAACTTTCACGCATCCGACCTGAATTTGACATAGTCATTTTGGCACTGAAATCATATGATACTGCTTGGGCATCTAAGTTTATTGAACCTCATATTGCTCCCGACGGATTTGTGGTTTCTGCTCAAAACAGCATCAATGAAGACTCGATCGCCAGTGTTCTAGGTTGGCCAAAAGTAGTTGGATGTGTTGTAACCCTAGGTGCAGGCATGTATACAGCGGGCCATGTTGAAAGAACAAGTTCAATCGAAAGAACTGCTTTCACAATTGGGGAGCCTAGCGGATTAGTAACCAAAAGACTAGAGCGGCTTTCTGAAATTATGAGTCCTGCCGGTATAACAAAAACAACCGCCAATTTATGGGGTGAAAGATGGGCAAAATTAGCCACTAACTCAATGAGCAACGCCTTAGCTGGATTAACTGGTCTCAAGTCAGCAGAATTACGAGTAAATTCTGAAATTCGTACATTATCAATTCAAATAGCAGCTGAATTGGTTAATGAATATCAAGAAGCTTCTTACGATTCTTATAAAG
>CAYPYC010000019.1:0-12256 GCA_964414905.1 uncultured Dehalococcoidia bacterium | reverse complement strand
CATTAATCCAGCATAGCCTATTATGGTTGTAAGCTTACTTCCAGGGGATACAAAAATATCTTTTCTTTTTTGATTAAGTTCGTTTGTGGTTAGTGAAATGAATTTGGGAGATTTGCCTTTTAATGCTATATTGATCACTTGCATTCCCAGCTGGATTCCGAGTATTGGCAGATCCATAGATAATGCTGTTTTGGTGATTTTCAACAGATTATCTGGTACATCGCAAAAAAAATTGTTTCCTGAAAGATGGTCTTCTGAGCCTGTAATTATCAATCCATTAAAAGAACTTAAGTCTATTGTATTGTTCTTCAAGTCGTGCCATAGGTTTGTTGATATCAATGAAACGTCTGTTAATTTAGAAGATATTAATTCTGTTTCATTTTTTGAAAGAGATAAAATAAGGATATTCTTTGCCAACTAATGATCCTATTTATAATCAATGAATTTCAAAGTGGTTTTTGTTTTCGAAATGATTTCACGGCCTAACAAACAGCAGGGATAAAATTTTTTCTGAGGATATGATGTGTCTGTTTAATTTTAAAGTTTTAGGATCAATTCCTAAAGATAGGCCTAACATTTGTGGGAGATGTAAAATAGGTAGGCCTATTGTATGCCCAGCGGCTTTTGAAGCTTGAGGTTGATATCCGTCGAGATTTAAATGGCATAATGGGCAAGGTGTTACCATAGCGTCTGCTCCATTATTTTTTGCTTCATCAGTGTGTTTTGCAACCATGTTTACTGAATTTGATTCATTTATCATTAATATAGGAAATCCACAGCAGAGGTTCTTGCCGGTAAAATCAGTAACTTCTGCACCTACTGCTTCAATTATCGTTTCAAGAGATGTCTCTCTTTCCGGGTGTCCTGAAAAGTCTAGCGCGGTGCTAGGTCTAACTATATAACAACCATAAAATGGAGCAAATTTTAATCCTTTTAAAGGATGTTTAACTAATGATTTAAGTTTATCTATTCCTATGTCTTCAATGATTGCCCATAGTAAATGTTTTGGTTCTGAGTTACCGCTATATTCTAAACCTTCTTCAGCTAATGATTGATTAATTTCTTTCAGGTATTCTGGATTTTCTTTCATACGCTTATTTGCTTGGGACATGACTCCTTGACAGGTGCTGCAAATAGTAAGTAAAGGATTACCTGATTTTTCTGCTAACGCAAAATTTCTTGCATTAAGCGTATCACCAAGTTTTTGGTTTTTTTCTTGTAATATTCCTGAACCTGTACACGAAGCCCCTTTCATGGATTCATAATCAAGCTCTATTCCTAAAACAGAGCAAACCTCTACAGTCGACACAAATAATTCAGGACAGGCACCTCTTGATACACATCCAGGGAAAAACGCATATTTCATATTTATTTCTCTACTTTTTTAAAAAGTTGTTTCACGAATTTCTGATTGGGGTTTTTGAAATGTAAAGGAGAAGGAGCTCTTTTTTTAAATGCAAATCTAAGTCCTGGAAGCATCAATTTGATGATTTCTTTGATGTTGAATATTCCTTTACTCTCTAGTGGTAATCTGAATTCGTCAATTCTTCGACTAGGGTCAATATGGTTACTCACGGCTGATGCATGGTTAGCTGCGGATGTATTGTTTAATCCATTGTCTAAAGCCATCTCTCTGAGCTCCATGATTCTTTCCATAGGGTCTACCCCTTTTGGACAAACTTCAACACACTGCATACACCTCGTGCAATCCCAAAAACCACCATCTTCATCATTTAACTCTTTTAACCTATCTATTCTTTGTGAATCTCTTGGGTCGTCGACAAATCTCCATGCCTTAGCGAGTGCAGCGGGCCCGATAAAATTATCATCAACTTCTAGAACAGTACAATCAGATACACAACAACCACACATAATACAATTCATTGCGGTAAGTAAATTTTCCATTGATTCATTAGAAGCTATATACTCTCCTGTTTGTGGTATGTGGTCAGGTTGAAGATAAGGTTTGACTCTTTTAATCTGATTAAAAAAAGTATCTAGTGAAACAACTAAATCTTTTATGACAGGGTGATTACCCATCGGTTCAACGATAATTTGTTCAGAGTCAGGAGCTATTTCAATAACCCTGGTTTTACAAACTAACTTAGCACTTCCATTAACTTTCATTCCACAAGACCCACAAATAGAAGCTCTACATGCACATCTTAGAGCTAAAGAAGTATCTTCGTATTCTCTAATATGAATCAATGCATCCAAAACTGTTGAATCTTGGTGGATATCAATTTGGTATTCTTGCCACCAAGTGTTTTTTGAAGCATCACTTGGGTCAAATCTTTTTACTTTTAAGTTAACATTCATTAATATACCCTCTCTACTGGCTTCCATTTGGTTATTGTTACTGGAGAGGTTTCTATCCTTACATTGTTTTCATGATTGACATCGTGAAAAACCAAAGTATGTTTTAACCAGTTTTTATCATCTCTATCAGGCATATCGGTTCTGAAATGGGCACCGCGACTTTCTTTTCTAGTCAGTGCTCCATGAATTATTGCTTCTGCATTATCAACCATGAATTCCAGCTCGAGAGCAAACATTAGGTTGGTATTAAAAAATTTACCTTTATCCTCAACTGAAACGTTTAGCAATCTATTTTTTATGGTGGTTAGATTTTCTAATGCACCTTCCATCGATTTTTGATCCCGCCATACGCCAATTCCTTTAGTCATTCCAACTGCCATATCTTCTCTAACTTTAGCAATATTTTCACCTTTTGGTCTGTCAAGAATGGACTGTAATCTTTCTTCTTCAAGTTTTAAATCATTTTCAGACTTGGAATTTTTACCTAAGGATTTTATGTAATCGACGGCATGTTCTGCCGCTCTTCTTCCGAAAACTACTGTGTCTAATAGAGAATTTGCACCAAGTCGATTCGCGCCATGCACGCTTACATTAGCACATTCTCCTGCGGCATATAATCCTGGTAGTTGTGTCAAACCATTCACGTCAGTTTTGATTCCTCCCATAATGTAGTGCATTCCAGGTCTAACTGGTACGGGTTCTTCAGCCATATCAATGCCTAAAAATTCTGAAGCAACTTCCTGAAGATACCCAAGCCTTTTTTCAATGTAATCTCTGCCTAAATGTCTAACATCAAGTAGTACATTACCATCTATTCCTCTACCTTCATCAATCTCAGTCTGCTCAGATCTTGAAACGACATCTCTAGAAGCTAATTCCATATAGTCTGGGGCATACTTTTCCATAAATCTTTCCCCATTTGAATTCAATAGGTATGCACCCTCACCTCTCGCGGCTTCAGACATTAATATACCTGTTCTGGCTAAAGTTGTGGGGTGGTATTGCACCATTTCCATGTCCATAAGAGGTACGCCGGCTTTATAGGCTAGAGCTATGCCATCGCCAGTACAAATTAAAGCTTGGGTAGAAGGTTCAAACACTCTGCCATTGCCACCAGATGCCATAATAACAGCTTTAGCTTTAATAGTATGTAATTCTCCATTTTTAATATCATAAGCTACTACCCCCCTGCAAACCCCATCTTCCAATATGAGTTTGGTAACAAACCATTCTTCATATACATTTAATCCAAGCTTAAGTGATTGTTCATAAAGAACATGTAATAATGCTGATCCCGTAATAGTTCCTACAAAGAATGTTCTTGCTACTTTTTGTCCTCCAAAACGTCTACTACCAAGCTTGCCATCTTCTCCTCTAGTGAAAATAACTCCCATTCTCTCTAATTCAATTACGGCTTCGCCTGCTTCTCTAGACATCGCTTCTACTGCATCTTGGTCAGCCAAAAAATCAGACCCTTTGATTGTATCGTAAGCATGTCCTTCCCAATCATCTCCTCTATCAGTTAAAGGAGCATTGATTCCTCCTTGAGCTGCATTTGAATGACTTCGAACCGGATGAACTTTTGAAACAACTGCAACATTCAGGCCATTTCTAACACCTTCTACAGCAGCTCGGAGTCCTGCGAGACCGGCTCCGATTATCAAAATATCATGTTCATACATATAAAATTTGTAACCTCTAAATTTATTGTCGATTTTGCAAAGAGTGGATTTAAAAAGCTAAGTACTTTCTTTATTAATGCCAAAACCTTGATGTTGGCGGTTGTTATATTGGTAATTTAGATTAGAACTAATAATGGGATGAACAACGTTTGAATGGTTTTTAACTGGGTGGAACTTTTTGATTGCAGTTACACTGCATTCATTATTTTTAACAGGAATCTCTGCTTTTAGGTCGGTTAGTTCTATCCCGACTACTACCTCGTCATTTCCCAACAATTTAATATCCTTTTAATACACTTTGCGCAACTTAAATATATCAAAAATTCACACATTACTACAAGTACAATCTGTTCCTATAAATATATATTTGCATTATAAAGAAAGTAGTTGATTATTGTGGTCAATGTAGGTCATGTTTTATTTTGCAATTTTAAGTGTAAATACTATTGGTATTATTCCAAAAATAGTTGCAATTCCTAAAATGTGTAATGAAATTGCATATCCAAAATAAGTAATTAATATACCTAAAAAGATTGGGCCTAAGATCTTTGACATGTTTTTAAGTGTTCCACTAAATCCAATACTAAGACCTAAAGAATTTTTGTTTACACTAGTTGCTATATATGAACTAGCTGAAGGTTGTATAAAGCCCATTCCTATTCCAATTATAATTGCGGTTATTGGGATTGAAATAGGTGAATAACCAACTAGGGGTATTAGATTTATGCCTATGCCCAAAAAGATTATTCCTAAACAAATGCCATAAATATATCCGGTTTTATCCCAAAGCCTTCCAACAAATGCTGAAATCAACATTTGTGTCCCATGTTGTACGGCAATAAATGTAGCGGCTGTAAAAACATTGTTTTGCGTAACTATGATATTTAGTGGGACAAATACTTTTGCCCCATAAGTTGCCATAAGGCCTAATGATTCTGAACCTCCAGCAATCCAGATAGATTTGTTTTTTAATTCATTAAATGAAATTTTGATTTTGGTGACAACATTATCTTTAGAGACAGTATTTTGCGTATTAGAAAATTTATTAGATATTTGAGATTCTGCTAGGTATAAATTTGACGAGATTTGGTAAGAGTTATCCCGTTCATTTGTGCTTGATGGTTTTTGTTCGCGTAGAAATATTAATGGTATGAATGCAAATAAACTTATAAATCCAATAAAAGTATAAATGTGTATAGGTTCGTAATTTAATAGTAACCATCCTCCTATTAACGGTCCGATTATATAACTGGAATTCCTTGCTAGTGAAAATATTCCAAAATTATGGCCGAACTTGTTAAACTTGATTTCTGCTACATAAGCTAAAGTTACTGGTCCATATATAGCTGTGGAAATACCATGAAATATTCTAAGACCAATGAGTTGTGTCGGATTTTCTATAAACCCATAGATAAATGGTACGCCTGCAAACAGTAAGGTTCCTATAAAAAGCCACAGTTTGCGACCTAAATTATCAGATAAAAACCCGATGAGTGGCTTTAGAATCATTCCGGAAATAGTTGATATTGATACTATTAAAGCCAATATCACATCATTTGCGTTTAATTGTGCAGCCATCATTATTAAAACAGGAGTTTTGCCTATTTGATATCCAGTTCTAACTATTAAATCGGCGCTTGTAATATTACCTAAGTTGACATGGTCTTTTGAGATTTGTTTCATTGACTAATTGGAATAGGGTCAATGTTCAATTCTCGTATTAATTTATTTAATGGTTCTATGTTATTTTTTTGAACCTTCTTAAAATTAGTAAGTTGAGTTTCTAGGTTAATTGATAACTCTTGAAATACTTCCATAGCTTGTTTGGTTGGTTTAGAATCAGCGCTTGATACAACTGCGATTAATTCAGTTAATTTATCGCTAACTTTACCTGGGACATTCCATCTGTCCAACCATCTGTCTGTTCCAGGTCTGCTAATGCCAATCTGAATAAGATTGGCTTCGATTTCATTTAATCTGTCGGATGCTAAGTTAGCTTGATTTAAAACTTTTTTGTGATTCCCAGAGTTAGTGATAATAGCTTTCCAATGGTTGATTTGGTTTCTTAATTCTCTTATTGAATTCACTGTTTCATGGGTTTTAGTTATTCCTACACCTATATCAACAAGTAATTTGAATTGTTGTTCGAAATCTTTTTGAGTAGTAGAAATACGAGGGTCTTTCAACAGTTCAAATTTTTCAATGATATTTTGTTTGGATGTAATAAACTGAACATGATAACAGCCAGGAGGCGCTAATGGTCCAGCAGTATTATCCTTAGCATCTTTATTTTCTTGAAGTGCAGTTGGACCAGGATAGCGCATATCCCAAACGAATTGATTCATGCCCTTTTTAGAGAGTAGTTTTTTATCCTGATTATTTGGTTCATCAGTGTTTTTTGAGTCAAAAGAAACAATCAAATTCTTTTTTGAATCTAAAATATTTATTTCCACTGTTTCATTCGATGTTGAATTCAATAAATAATTTATAACTACTCCTGATATAGGATTTTCACCGCTATCAAGCATTTTGCGATGTTTAGTGCCGTCTTTGTTTTCTATCTCATAAAACGTTCCAGTATTTCCTATTCCAAGGTTGTATATTTTGCCTGAACCTAAATCCATACCAGTAGACCCGTCTGAACCCATTGGAGGTGTGATTCGATAGGTATTACTAGGAGTAAAAAGATGATTCGATTTGGTAGGCGTAAATTTAGCTATTTGGCGTAGCAAATTTAAATTGTCTAAAATCCAAAATGACCTTCCGTTTGTTGCCACTACAATTTCCTCTTCTTTTACTATCATGTCTGTGATAGGTACATGTGGCAAATTAGTTTGGAGAGAATCCCATGATTTACCTGAATTTGCTGAAAAATATATTCCGTTTTCAGTACCTGCAAATAAAAGTCCGGGTATTTTTACATCTTCTCTTATAACTCTAGTGAATTCATTTGATGGTAATCCGTCGGTTATTTTCTCCCAGCTTTTACCATGGTCCTTGGTTTTATAAAGGTACGGTGTTTCGTCGTCGAATTTGTATTTAGTTGTTGATAAATAGATTGTTTCAGGGTCGTGTGGGGATATTTCGATAATATCTATCCGTGACCAATCTGGCAGAATATCAGGAGTTATATCTATCCATTTCTTACCAAAATCTGTTGATATATGTAATTTACCATCATCAGAACCTGCCCAATAAACACCTGGTTGATGTGGAGATTCTGTGAATGAAAATATAGTGCCATAGTGTTCAACATATGTTGTATCAAGAGTTATAGGTCCACCTGAAGCATCCATTTTTGTTGTGTCGTTTCTGGTTAAATCATGGCTTATTTTTTCCCAACTATCACCAGAATCAGTTGATTTGAATACAAAATTTGCTGCAACATATAGAGTGTTCGGATCATGTGGTGAAATTATTATTGGATAAGTCCATTGAAACCTGTATTTATGATCTTTAGGCCCCTCTCCCCAGCCTATCTCAGGCCAAACAGATACGATTTTGACTTGATCTGTTGAATGGTCATATCTTAATAGAGAATCTCCACCACCTGGGGAACTGCCAATAGCCCCTGAATATACAATATTTGGATTATCCGGTTTTACAGCTATGTACCCACTTTCTGAACTTCCGACTGAATAACATTCATTCCATGATATCGCACCTTTCATCGAGCGACTTGGTACACTAATAGCTGAATTGTCTTGTTGAGTTGCATATACTCGGTATGGAAATTGGTTGTCTGTGGTTAAGTGGTAGAATTGAGACGTCATCTGATTATATATATTTGACCATGAATCTCCACCGTTGAAACTTACACAAGCACCTCCATCATTTCCTTCTATCATTCGATTGCTGTTTTTAGGATCTATCCACAATTCATGATTATCTCCGTGCGGAGTACTGACGTGGTTGAAATTAACGCCTCCATCTGTCGATTTCCAAGCTTTGAAATTTAATACCCAAACCGTATCTTCATTATTAGGATCTGCAAAGACGTGGCTGTAATACCAAGGTCTTTGCAATAAAGCTCTGTTTGCGCTCACCATTTCCCATGTTTCACCGCTATTATCAGAGCGATATAATCCTCCTTTCTCTGCTTCTATTAATGCCCACACTCTTTTGGGTTGTGCAGGAGATATAGTTATTCCTATACGCCCTTTTATACCATTTGGTAAGCCTTGATTATTGGTGATTTCTGCCCATGTTTCACCACCATCAACTGTTTTATAAATTCCGGAGTCTTTACCTCCACTCGAAAAGTTCCAAGGTTTTCTTATTGCTTCCCATATTGATGCATACATTATGTCGGGATTGCTTGGGTCCATAGTCAAATCTATTGCACCGGAGTTTTTGCTTTTGAACAAAACTTGTTTCCATTTGTTTCCGCCGTCTATTGACTTGTAAACACCTCTTTCTTTGTTCGCTCCAAATGCATGTCCGAATGCTGCTACATAAACTATATCGGGATTATTTGGGTGTATTCTAATGCGCGCTATATGCTTGGTTTCTTTGAGACCAATATTAGTCCATGTTTTACCAAAATCTGTACTTTTATATACTCCGTCTCCGTGAGCCAGATTACCCCGCATACAAGATTCACCCGTTCCAACATAAATAGTATTGGGGTTAGATTCCGAAACAGCTAAAGCTCCAACAGAAGCTGACGAGAAAAATCCGTCAGATATATTTTCCCAATAAGTTCCACCGTCGTATGTTTTCCAGACACCTCCAGCGCAGGCTCCAAAATAAAAGACTTGATCATCAATTGGGTCACCAGCTACTGCAATGACCCTACCTCCCCTTGGAGGGCCTATACACCGCCATTTGATATCATTTAAATATAGGTCAGTATTGTTTTTACTAGTAGGAATATGTTTGTTTGTTGCCATCTAACACCTCTTGGTAGTAATTACCAGTATATTTTTATTAAGCGATGAATTATTTGGTTATATTTTCTATCGATTTTATGTTGGGTATCTGGTTTAAATAATTTGGTTCTATTTTAATTTTGGAATTTCTGTTTCCAGAACCAAATATCAGATAAGGGTTATTCATAATCTCAGAATCCACATACACATCTATTGATTTTGGCAATCCAAAAATTGTTACTCCACCAGATTTCATATTTGTCAAAGAGACTGTTTCTTCGTGTGATGCAAAAGAAACTTTTGAAGAATTCATCAATTTGCGAACTTTATTGTTCACGTCAAGTTTCTTATTTCCTTGAAGTACACAGGCTACATAATAATCTGGGGGTTTTTTGGAAGACAGTAATATTGTGTTAGCGCAATATTCAATTGGGTATTCATATTTCTCACAAAACAAATACGTGTCAGCATATTCTTCTTTGCATTCAACTATTTCATAGGGTATACCCAATTTTGAGATATGATCATATACATCTTTATTCAATAGATTTACATTATGTTTGCAATCATTCATTTTAAATTAAGGTCTCAGTATTATCAGTTTGTATCTGGGATTTCATTTTTGGCTTCTTCTACGGACTGGTACCTGCCAGTTTCATCCCCGCCAATCCATCTATAGGGTCGTGGTAAAAGTGAGAGAGACCTGTCTTTTAAAGGTAATTTTACAGGGACACTTCCTAGCTGTGCAGATAACTTGGAGGCTATAGCAGCTTCAAGGGCTTGTCTCAAATCGTGACCTGTAACCCATGGTTCAGAACCCGTTTCAATCGCTTTAATGAATGATCTTATTGATCCTGTTAAGTATCTAAATTCACTAAATTCATAGGGTTTGTAATTTGCGTCAATTTCGATTCTATTTCCATTATTATCAAACCCTTGGAAAATTTGTGGTGGACCCCAATTCCATCTGATTAAGGATGAATTTGACCAAACATCAATTCCACCATATGGGGTTGCTGTGCCAAAAACGTTGGTACTTATACCGTTTTGCATTGTGAATCTGCCATTTATAACAATTCCTGTATCCTCTTCCTGGTTTATAGCGGCTTTTGATATTTCTATTGCTTTTTGCCTGTCTGAATTTCCTTTTATTACATCAACATGAGTACCCCAGCACATGACTTCTTCGATTTCTGAATTTGTCATCAACCTCAATACAGACATTGCTTGACAACCGCCACCAGAAATTTCTCCTCCAAATCCATTTACTGATGCACCAATTAATTCGCCATATACTCCATCACGAATTCTTTGAGCAGCTTCTTGTATTTCATGCATAGCTCTTTGCAAGTTGCCACCTGCTAGAACTATTCCTTTCGATTTGCATGTATCAACCATCAAATCTGCATCTGACAATTTTGCAGCAATTGGTTTATCAGTAGATATACCTTTGACCCCAGCTTCAGCACACGCTATAACTGCATCTCTGTAGTATTTGCTCGGTGTTATTATAGCTGCTATATCTGGCACAATATCGTTCAGCAATTCTTCGGTGCTTGCATACAGATTTTGGATTTCAAATCTTTCCCCGACGGCCGCACGTCTTTCTGGATTATGTTCGACTATACCTACGATTTCGGTATCGGGGTAAGCCCTGTATGCTTGTGCGTAGTGTTGTCCCATTCGACCGCAACCTATTATTGCAACTTTATGTTTTTTGTTAACCATTATATTTTCCTTTATAATCTACAGTTATTTTGATACACGAATGTAACTGCAAGTTTAATTTAAGTGATAAGATTAAGACAATTGCTTAAATAGTGAATTAAATAATATATTATCGGAGTTTATTAATGACATGGCGTTGGGATGCTACGGATATACCTGCAAGGCTTAGATATGCGCTGAAGTTTGCTCCTACAGATATATTAACTTTGTTTTCAATGTTTGTGATGAAGCACTGCTGTTCAGCGATTGCTATGATTGTTTGGCCTTTTGAATTGGTTTTAAAAGGTACACTCGGTTTCCTTTTAAAAGGAGGGTGTGTTTTTGTTTGGGGAATGTTGATATTGATGATTTTGGACTTGGTTTGGATGTCTATTTGGATGTTAGTAATGTTATCAAGTTCAGCATGGATAAAAATGCGATGGATGAGACCGATTCTAGTAATACCAGGTCTAGTATTAGCTTTAGCGGCATATATATTTGTTTCGTTAGCACCTGACCCTCAAAAGAACAGCGAATATCATATATTAATTAAATCATGGCCAATGTCTTGGAGGGTTTGGAGTCCGAAAGAAGAATATTTTAAAGGGGCAGTTGAACCTGAACCTGAACTTTAGATTAATTTATTGTTTTTCTACTATTTCTAGTATTTGATTAACATCGATATCTGTTAGTGTTTGTTTAATTCCACTCGGCCAATTCAATGTTATACTATCTATTTTCTTAGCTTTTCCTAGACCAAAATGTGCTTCCATCATGTTTTGTCCCATACTACCAGATCCTGCAGCGATTTCTCTGATTTGACTTTTTCCATCAGCAGTAATTTTTATACGAGTTCCAACACCATCTTTATTTGAAGTTGTACCTACAGGATTTATTACCAACCAGTTATTATCAGTGCAGGTGTTTTGGAAAAGCTTTGCTTTACCATCAAGGTTAGTTATAAATATATCCAAACATCCATCTAAATTGTAATCTAAATAAAATCCACCACGTCCAATTCCATTATCATCTGCTCCGCTTTTATTGGACTTATCTTCGAAGGTAGAATCACCTTTATTTCTCATTAATACATTTGGCTGCAGTCTCATTTCTGAGGGCACGTCAAAGGCCCTTTCAGTTTCATGCAGGTTTAGAAAACCACTCACTATATATAAATCCTCTAGACCATCGTTATCATAGTCAAAAAACATAGTTGACCACGCTACCCTATCCATTACACCCGCTGCATAATTAAGCTTTGACATCTCTAATCCTGCGTCGAGTGTAGTTTCCTCAAAAACCATGTCTTTTCCAGTATTGTGAAATAACATTTGGTTACCTATGTTTGTTATGAAAAAATCGAAATGTCCGTCTAAATCATAATCTCCTACTGCTAGGCCCATTCCTAAAATAGCCGCATCTACTCCACTTTCTTTGGATATGTCAGTAAATATCCAGTTGTTGGTTTTGGTTTCCATTCCATCGTTGCGCCAAAGGACATTAGGTTGTACATGGAATCCGTAATCGTTTACCACGTAAAGATCCAAGTCGCCATCGTTATCGAAATCTACCCAACCTGGTTGAAATCCTGTTCCCCATATATTTCCAAATGGTTCATCCTTATAAATCCTTTTTGGACCACGTATATCACCAAGAATTTGGGTAGAATCTTCAAAA